>CAJOQO010000090.1 GCA_905236545.1 uncultured Lachnospiraceae bacterium | reverse complement strand
GTGGGCATCAACGACCGACGATAACGCAGTGTATGAGCAATCAGACAAGCGAATGTGCCAGTTAATTAATATTCGGGGTACTAGGCAGCGGCGGGATCTGTATGCAGCCGGACAGGAGGCAGTAAGGAGTCGTACCATGTTTGCTGACAGGGCAAAGATCATCATCCGCTCAGGAAAGGGCGGGGACGGACATGTGAGCTTCCGGCGCGAGAAGTTCGTTCCGGACGGAGGTCCGGACGGCGGGGACGGCGGCAGAGGCGGAGATGTTATCTTCGAGGTGGACAATAACACCAACACGCTGATGGCATACCGTCATCACAGGAAGTTTTCCGCTTCGGACGGAGAGAATGGAAAAAAGAAACGTCAGCACGGCGCGGACGGGGAAAGCATTGTCCTGAAGGTTCCTGAGGGAACCGTCGTCAAGCTTGCAAAGACGGGGGAAGTCATCGCGGACCTGTCCGGAAGGAACCGCCGCCAGGTCATCCTGCAGGGCGGAAGAGGCGGCAATGGAAACATGCACTACGCCACTTCGACGATGCAGGCGCCTGTGTATGCGCAGCCTGGCCAGGAGGCCAGGGAGCTGGAGGTCACGCTTGAGCTGAAGCTGATCGCGGATGTCGGACTCATCGGGTATCCGAATGTCGGGAAGTCTACTCTGCTGTCCAGAATCTCAAACGCGTCTCCAAAGATTGCGAATTATCATTTTACGACGCTCGAGCCGAATCTTGGCGTTGTGGATCTGGGGGATGAGCAGGGGTTCGTCGTCGCGGATATTCCGGGACTGATCGAAGGCGCCAGCCAGGGCGCGGGACTCGGACATGAATTCCTGCGGCATATCGAGCGCTGCAAGGTTCTGGTGCATGTTGTCGACGCGGCCTCGGTCGAAGGCAGGGATCCGGTTGAGGATATCTACCGGATCGATGAGGAGCTGGCCGCCTACAATGTTTCGCTCGAGAAAAAGCCCCAGATCATAGCGGCGAATAAATGCGATGCGCTTCCGGTCTCTCAGGCCGAAGAGACCGGGCCCGGAAACGGGTGCCCTGAAGATCCCGTCGGACGGATCCGCGGTGAGTTTGAGCCGAAGGGTGTCAGCGTTTACGCGATCTCCGCAGCGACCGGACAGGGGATAAAGGAACTCTTATATGCAGTCTGGCAGCTTCTCCAGACCGTTCCGGGGGAAACAGAGGTTTTCGCGCAGGAATACTTTCCCGAGGAGCACATTCCCGGGAACAATCTTCCTTTCCAGGTATGGAAGGATGAAGAGGATGCGCATGTGTTCCATGTGGAAGGCCCGAAGGTTGAGAAGATGCTTGGATATACGAATCTGGATTCGGAGAAAGGATTCCGTTTCTTCCAGAATTTTCTGAAGGATACAGGGATCCTGAAGGATCTCAGAGACCTTGGAATCGAAGACGGAGATACCGTCAGGATGTACGGTCTTCAGTTTGAGTATTATGAATAAAAGATAGTAACTATTCAGCCCCCCATCGCTCAGAACACTTCGTGTTCTTCGCTGTGGGCGGGCAGAGCGGTTTCACCGCCTGTCCGCCTCCTGGAACCGCTCAGATCCGTCAGATAAGCAGGCTTATCTGACGGGATCATGCGCAATTTCAGGGGGTGCTGAATAATTACAGAGGATAAACAGTTGGGAGGACCATCAGGATGGCGATTTCTTATAATCACAGAGCAATAGAAGAGAAGTGGCGCAGGGAATGGGAGGAGCATCCCATCAATGTCGAAGGCGACAGGAAGAAGTATTACTGCCTGGATATGTTTCCGTATCCTTCCGGCAACGGGCTTCATGTCGGCCACTGGCGCGGATATGTGATCTCCGACGCCTGGAGCCGTTACAAGATGATGCAGGGGTATTATCTGATTCATCCGATGGGGTGGGATGCGTTCGGTCTTCCGGCTGAGAACTATGCGATCAAAACCGGACAGCATCCGAGAATCTCAACCGATGCGAATATCAGAAACATCAAAAAACAGATTCAGCAGATCGCCGCAATCTATGACTGGGACCGTGAGGTCGATACGACGGATCCGGATTATTACAGATGGACGCAGTGGATCTTTGTCCAGCTGTTTAAGCACGGGCTTGCCTACGAGAAGGAGTATCCGCTGAACTGGTGTCCCTCCTGTAAAGCGGTTCTGGCGAATGAGGAAGTGGTCAACGGATGCTGTGAACGGTGCGGCACTCCCGTGACAAAGAAGAACCTGCGCCAGTGGATGCTGAAGATCACTCAGTACGCGGACCGGCTTCTGGAAGGGCTGGACCATCTTGACTGGCCTGAGAAGGTCAAAAAGATGCAGACTGACTGGATCGGTAAGAGCTATGGCGCGGAGGTTGACTTCCCCATTGAGGGCAGGGAGGAAAAGATCAGGGTATACACAACCCGTCCCGATACGCTTTATGGCGCCACCTTCATGGTTCTCAGCCCGGAGCATGCGCTTACGATGAGTCTCGCGACACCGGAGACGAAAGAGGCGGTGGAGAAATATATCGCCGACGCGGCCAACAAGTCCAACGTCGACCGCATGGCTGTGTCCGATAAGGATAAGACCGGCGTGTTTACCGGATCCTACGCGATCAATCCCCTGAACGGTGAGAAGATCCCGATCTGGACTTCGGATTATGTTCTGGCAGACTATGGAACCGGAGCCATTATGTGCGTTCCTGCCCATGATGACAGGGACTTTGCCTTCGCGAAAAAGTTCGGCCTCCCCATCATCCAGGTGATCTCACAGGATGGCAAAGAGATCGAAGAGATGACAGAGGCGGTGACGGCCGTCAGCGGCGTTCTGATCAATTCGGGTGACTGGACCGGGAGAGACTGCGCTGAGATGAAGAAGGAAGCGCCCCATATTGTAGAGAAGATGGGGATCGGAAAAGCTACGGTCAACTACAAACTGCGTGACTGGGTATTCTCCAGACAAAGATACTGGGGAGAGCCGATTCCGATCATTCACTGCCCCTCCTGCGGCAATGTTCCGGTTCCGGAGGAGGATCTTCCGGTGCTTCTTCCGAATGTGGAGAGCTACGAGCCGACGGACACGGGAGAGTCGCCGCTTGCCCACATGGATGACTGGGTGAACTGCACCTGCCCCGCCTGCGGCGGTCCCGCGAAGAGAGAGACCAACACCATGCCCCAGTGGGCAGGATCGTCCTGGTATTTCCTTCGCTACGCGGATCCGCACAATGACAGGGAGCTGGTCTCGAAAGAGAAGGCCGCCAGGTATCTTCCGGTCGATATGTACATCGGCGGTGTAGAGCACGCGGTTCTGCACCTGCTGTATTCCAGGTTCTGGACAAAGTTCCTTCATGACATCGGTGTGGTTGACTTTGATGAGCCGTTCCTCAAGCTCTTTAACCAGGGCATGATCACGGGGAAGAACGGGATCAAGATGTCGAAGTCCAAGGGGAATGTCATCAGCCCGGATGACCTCGTGGAAAGCTATGGCTGTGACAGCCTGCGCATGTATG
>CAJOQO010000089.1 GCA_905236545.1 uncultured Lachnospiraceae bacterium | reverse complement strand
GGTAGGTCTGCGTGGAAAAATGTAGGCCGTCGACTGTGTCGAAGCCTTCTGATTTCAGCCAGGATGCCGAGTCGATGTAGCGGTCTTTGAATTCTTCCTTCAGCCTCACATTCAGCTTTGCCACATTCAGGCTGTTGATCTCATTGAAAACGGCCTCATCGACCAGTCCGTCCTCCAGAAGGAATTCCTCGTCAAGCGGATTGACGGAGAGAATATAGAAGTCCGTGCCGGGATGCGCGCGGATCACATCCTTATAGGTAATGATGTAATCATCGATCAGCTGAGGATCATTGACCCCGAAGTTCATGACCACGGGAAGATCCGGATTTTGGATGATCACATCAGACAGCTCGGACATTCCCTCCTCCCTGAACCACCTCACGCCCTCTCCGACCTTTCCAACAAAGAGATCCTCATCGGGACGGTCAGCTTTGCGCAGCGCGTCCCGAAGCCCGAGCGTGCGGGAATCTCCGGCCCAGATGATCCGGTGGGCAGCGACGGAGGCGGAAGGATCAGAGGACTTTGACGGGATGGAAAGGCCTTCCGCTGCGTCCTGCGCGGCAGATCCGGCGTCCTTCCCGGTCTTATTTTCTTCCGGCAGGGTATCATTCGGCAGTTCCCTGCCGGTATTCCCTTCTGAACCAGCCCTGTCCGTATCTCTTTCCGACATGATCTCAAACCCTGTGAATGCTTCCGGACGGCCGGCGGGCCTGCTGCTGCGGAGTCTGTTCGGAATATAAAAAGCAAGCGAGGAAAGCAGTACTATTCCAAGAATGCACGCAATGATGGCAAGCAGGATCGTTTTTCGCATAAGGATCTCCTGAATCGGCAGCTGTCTGAAAGACCTGGCCTGACGGAATGGCATGGATCTGTTAGGAATGCTTTCATCATAACACAAATGTGATAAAGTTTTCCTTTTTTTCACAATTTCATGTTGACAAACATGGGAGGCGGCTCTATTATAGTGCCATGGGTGTTAGCACTCCAACAATCCGAGTGCTAACAGAGAAGGAAAGAGGAGAGCTGATATGGATATGGAACTGGATGACCGGAAGTGGACGATTCTGAAGGCCATCATTCAGAATTATCTGGAGACGGGCGATCCGGTCGGATCGAGGACGATCTCAAAGATGTCGGATCTGAATCTCAGCTCTGCGACGATCCGCAATGAGATGAGCGATCTGGAGGAGATGGGACTGATCATACAGCCGCACACCTCCTCAGGCAGGATTCCTTCCGACAAAGGCTACAGGCTCTATGTTGACCGGCTGATGGAGGAAAAGGAAGCAGAGGTCTCCCAGATGAGGCAGCTGATGATCTCACGGGAAGACAAGATGGAGATGCTGCTCAAACAGATCGTCCGTTACCTTGCGGTGAATACGAACTATGCGACGATGATCACCAGCCCCCAGTATCACCGGACGAAGCTGAAGTTTATTCAGCTTTCCGTGGTGGATGACGGACAGATCCTCGCGACCGTTGTGGCAGAAGGAAATGTGGTCAAGAACCGCATCATTCACATGCAGCACGGACTGACGCGCGATCAGATCCTGCAGCTGAACATCCAGCTGAATTCCAGGCTGAACGGGCTGACGATCGAAGAGATCAATCTCGCGACGATCTCGAAGCTGAAGCAGGAAGCCGGCATACAGTCGGAACTGATCTCCCAGGTTCTGGATGCAGTTGCGGATGCGATCAGCCAGGAGGAGGACGTGGAGGTATTCACCAGCGGAGCAACCAACATCTTCCGCTATCCGGAGCTTTCCTCCGACACGGATAAGGCAAGCGGCCTGATCCATGCATTTGAAGAGAAGCATCCTCTTCTCAGCCTGATGGATCACGAGGAGGACGCCGAAACCGGGATACAGGTCGCGATCGGATCCGAGCTTGGCGACGAACGAATGAAGGACTGCAGTGTCGTGACGGCCAGCTATGATCTGGGAGACGGAATGTACGGACGCATCGGAATCGTAGGCCCGAAGCGGATGGACTATGACAAGGTGGTCGGCATCCTGAAGGATCTGACCGGCCAGCTGGATGAGGTATACAGGAAGGAGGGGGAAGGCGGGTCTTAGGAGCTGTTCAGGAATCACCTGGTCAAGGCTCCTGACAAAGACGCGGAGGAACCCTTATGACAAAAGAGCAAAGGAAACCGGAGGACAGTATGGCAGAGGAGACGAACAAAGAAACGATCGCTGGTCTGGATCAGGAAGAAGAGCAGAAGGAAGAAACGGGAACTGCGCGGGAGGAGGAGAAGGAATCCTGCGCGCAGGAGGAAACGGATCCTTCTGAAGAGAAGGAAAATGCCGGAGCAGACGCAGAAGAGCCGGCGGAGGAAGGCAGCCCGGAGAATGAAGATGGCACCGGGGAGGATGTGCTGGACGGAAGCTTTAAGAAAGTGGAAGAGGGTACGCAGAAGTCTTCCTTTTTCAGGAAAAAGAAGGATAAACGGGAAGAAAAGATCGAGGAGCTCACGGATCAGGTGAAGAGGCAGATGGCCGAGTTCGACAATTTCCGCAAGAGAACGGAAAAGGAGAAAAGCCAGATGTTTGACCTTGGCGCGAAGAGCGTGATCGAAAAGATACTGCCCGTCATCGATAATTTTGAGCGGGGCCTTTCCCAGGCGGCGGATCCGGATGACCCGTTTGCGGATGGAATGGCAAAGATCTATAAGTCGATGCTCCAGGAACTCGAGGCCATCGGCGTGAAGCCGATCGAGGCGGAGGGAAAGGAGTTTGATCCGAACCTGCACAACGCTGTGATGCACGTCGAGGATGACTCGGTCGGGGAAAACATCGTCGTACAGGAGCTCCAGAAGGGGTACACCTATCATGATGCGGTGGTCCGCCACAGCATGGTGAAGGTGGCAAACTGATCAGGAAACTTATGCATTTTCAGAGATAGAACAAGGAGGCTATGTTATGGGTAAGATTATCGGAATTGACCTTGGAACGACAAACAGCTGCGTGGCGGTCATGGAAGGCGGCAAGCCGACTGTCATCGCGAACGCGGAGGGAGCAAGAACGACGCCGTCTGTCGTCGCATTTACAAAAAACGGGGAGCGGCTTGTCGGAGAGCCGGCAAAGCGCCAGGCCGTGACGAATTCTGACCGCACCATCTCTTCCATCAAGAGACATATGGGATCAGACTTCAGGGTAGACATTGATGCGAAGAAGTATTCTCCGCAGGAGATTTCCGCAATGATCCTTCAGAAGCTGAAGAGCGACGCGGAAGCATATCTGGGCGAGAAGGTGACGGAAGCGGTTATCACCTGCCCCGCTTACTTCAATGACGCCCAGAGACAGGCGACGAAGGATGCCGGAAAGATCGCCGGACTTGATGTCAAGCGTATCATCAACGAGCCGCCGGCAGCTGCCCTGGCGTATGGACTTGACAACGAGAAAGAGCAGAAGATCATGGTTTATGACCTTGGCGGCGGCACATTTGATGTCTCCATCATCGAGATCGGCGACGGCGTGATCGAGGTTCTCGCGACGAACGGAAACAACCGCCTGGGCGGAGATGACTTCGACCAGAGAATCACGGACTATATGATCCAGGATTTCAGGAACAAGGAAGGCATCGATCTGGGCAAGGACAAGATGGCGCTTCAGAGGCTCAGAGAGGCCGCTGAGAAGGCAAAGAAGGAGCTGAGCTCCGCGACAACCACAAACATCAACCTGCCGTTCATCACTGCCAATGAGACCGGACCGAAGCATTTCGAGATGGATCTGACGAAGGCAAAGTTCGATGAGCTGACCAGTGACCTGGTTGACGCGACAGCGGATCCGGTCCGCAAGGCCCTGTCTGACGCGGGGATCACGGCTTCTGAGCTTGGAAAGGTTCTTCTGGTTGGCGGTTCCACCCGTATTCCGGCAGTGCAGGATAAGGTAAAGGCGCTGACCGGCAAGGAGCCGAGCAAGACGCTGAATCCGGATGAGTGTGTCGCGATCGGCGCCGCGATCCAGGGCGGAAAGCTTGCCGGCGACGCGGGTGCAGGCGATATCCTTCTTCTGGATGTCACTCCGCTGTCTCTGTCGATCGAGACGCTTGGCGGAGTCGCGACCAAGCTGATCGAGCGCAACACGACGATCCCGACAAAGAAGAGCCAGATCTTCTCCACAGCGGCTGATAACCAGACTGCGGTTGACATTCATGTCGTGCAGGGTGAGAGACAGTTCGCGCGTGACAACAAGACGCTCGGCCAGTTCCGTCTGGACGGGATCCCGCCGGCAAGAAGAGGCGTTCCGCAGATCGAGGTTACCTTCGATATCGACGCGAACGGTATCGTGAATGTTTCCGCAAAGGATCTGGGAACCGGAAAGGAGCAGCACATCACGATTACCTCCGGCTCGAACATGTCGGATGATGAGATCGATAAGGCTGTGAGAGAAGCTGCGGAATACGAAGCGCAGGATAAGAAGCGCAAGGAAGGCATCGACACGAAGAACGACGCGGACGCGATCGTGTTCCAGACCGAGAAGGCCATGGAAGAGGCGGGCTCCAATCTTGATCCTGCGGACAAGGCCGCGGTCGAGGCTGACCTTAAGTCTCTCAAAGAGACGATCGCAAAGTGCGGGGATGAGCTGACGGACGATCAGATCAATGAGCTGAAGGCCGGAAGAGAGAAGCTGATGAGCAGTGCCCAGAAGCTCTTTGAGAAGCTGTACCAGCAGCAGGCGGCGCAGCAGCAGGGCCAGGCAGGTCCGCAGGCGGGCCCGCAGGCAGGTCCGAATATGAATGCGGGCCAGGCAGCGGATGATGATGTTGTGGATGGCGATTACAGGGAAGTCTGATTGAGAAACAATGGCTGAGAAAAGAGACTATTATGAGGTGCTGGGCGTCGCCCGCAATGCGGACGACGAGGCACTGAAGAAGGCATATCGCAAGCTGGCCAAAAAGTATCACCCGGATATGAATCCGGGTGATGAGGCCGCTGCGGAAAAGTTTAAGGAAGCCTCCGAGGCTTACGCGGTTCTGAGTGACCCGCAGAAGCGTCAGCAGTATGACCAGTTCGGCCATGCGGCGTTTGAGCAGGGCGGCGGCTTTGATGCGAGCGGCTTCGACTTCTCGGATATCTTTGGCGGCATGGGCGGAATGGGAGATATCTTCTCCGACCTGTTTGGCGGTGGAAGGAGACAGCGTGATCCCAACGCACCGATGCAGGGGGCCAATGTGCGCGCACGCGTTTCGATCTCATTTGCGGATGCGATTTCCGGGTGTGTCCGGAGTGTTGAGGTGAATCTGAAGGACGAGTGCAGGAACTGCCACGGAAGCGGGGCGAAACCGGGTACCATGCCGAAGATTTGTCCGAAATGCCGGGGAACCGGTCAGGTGACGATACGCCAGCAGAGCCTGTTCGGAATGGTGCAGAGCACGCAGCCGTGTCCGGACTGCCGCGGAACGGGGAAGATCATCGAGCAGAGATGCCCGAACTGCGCGGGAACCGGATATACTTCCAGCCGCAAGACCATAGAGGTGACCATCCCGGCCGGGATTGATGACGGTCAGAGCATCCGCATCCGGCAAAAGGGAGAGCCGGGTCTCAATGGAGGCCCGAGAGGCGACTTGCTGGTGGAGGTCAGGGTTGCATCCGATCCGAATTTCATCCGCCAGGATATGGACATTTTCTCAAATGTGGAGATCTCGTTTGCCCAGGCGGCTCTGGGCGGCGACCTGAGAGTGAAGACGGTTGACGGAGATGTCATCTATTCGATCCGTCCCGGAACGCAGTCCGGCACGCGTGTCAGACTGAGAGGAAAGGGCGTCCCGAGCGTGCGGAACAAGGAGATCAGGGGGGACCATTATGTGACGCTGACGATTCGCACGCCTTCCAGGCTGAGTGAGGAGGCGAAGGAGGCGCTCAGGCATTTCGACGAGCTTACCGGGAACAGCCTGAACAGTGCTGAACAGGAACCGAAAAAGAAAAAGAAGACTTTCCGCGAGAAGATGAAGGAAGCATTTGACGGTGAGTGACAGACAGGGGCGGACGCGTGACATCAGGCAGGCGCCCGCCTTTTCGCGCAAAGGGGGACGGCTCTTTGCGGGGTACCTCGCATATGCTATAATGCAGGCGGTGGAAAAAAACGAATCCGGGGATACTCCGGAGAAAGGATAGGGAATTATGTATTGTTGCAGAAAGGTTACAGATGACCTGATCTGGGTCGGCGCGAATGACAGGCGCCTGGCGATGTTTGAGGGCGTATACTCGGTGCCCCGCGGAGTTTCTTACAATTCTTACCTGCTCCTGGATGAAAAGACTGTACTGTTTGATACGGTGGACGCGGCGGTCGGCACCGTGTTCTTTGAGAATGTCGAATATGCGCTTGCCGGCCGTCATCTGGACTATATCGTGGTGCATCACATGGAACCGGATCACAGCGCGACACTGTCGGAACTGGTGCGGCGCTACCCGGATGTGAAGATCCTCTGCAACCAGAAGCTGGCCGTGATGATGAAGCAGTATTTTACCTTCGATGTGGACGCGATGTGCCGGATCGTCAAGGAGGGAGACACCTTCTCAAGCGGCGCTCATACGCTTACCTTTGTGAATGCCCCGATGGTTCACTGGCCTGAGGTCATGATGACCTACGATACCACGAATCAGGTTCTCTTCACCGCGGATGCCTTCGGCACCTTCGGAGCGACGAACGGAGCGCTCTTTGCCGATGAAGTGGATTTTGAGCGGGATTACCTGGAGGAGGCGAGAAGATATTATACGAATATTGTGGGAAAATACGGAACCCAGGTCACAGCCATTCTCAAGAAGGCATCCGCGCTGGAGATCCGTTATCTGGCGCCTCTGCATGGATTCGTGTGGAGAAAGAACATCGCGGACTATGTGAATCTTTACCAGCACTGGGCAACTTACACACCGGAGGAAACGGGTGTTGTGATCGCCTACGCTTCGGTCTATCATCATACGGAAAACGCGGCGGAATGTCTGGCGGTCCGCCTGAGGGAGAAGGGGATCCCGACGTATATGTTTGATGTTTCGGTGACTCCGGCCAGCGAGATCATCTCCGCGGTATTCCGCTACAGTCATCTGGTGCTGGCTTCGACGACCTACAATGCAGGAATATTCGTGCAGATGGAGAGCTTCCTCTATGATCTTGCCGCGCATAATATCCAGAACCGTACTGTCGCGATCATCGAGAACGGTTCCTGGGCTCCGACGAGCGGGAAGCTTATGCGGGAGGTTCTGGAAAAATGCAGGAATATGACGATCCTGGATGAGACCATGACCATCAGGTCTGCCATGAAGGAAGACCAGCTCGGACAGCTTGACGCAATTGCGGATGCCATTGACGCCACGATCGAGAGGAAGAGCGAGGTAACGAAGGTAGAGGCCGCTGCGGCCGGCGGGAAGGCGCAGGCTGCGTATTCCTATACGCCGGTGCTGGATCCGAACGCGATGTTCAAGCTCAGCTACGGACTGTTCGTCCTGACCGCGAAGGATGGGGATCAGGACAATGGATGCATTATCAATACCGCATCCCAGGTGACGGCGGAACCGAACAGGATCACCATTGCGGTCAACAAGCACAACCATACCCATGACATGATCAGGAAAACGGGTGTTTTCAATGTTTCGGTTCTGTCTCAGGATGCCGTTTTCGATACCTTCAAACACTTTGGCTTCCAGAGCGGAAGGGATACGGATAAGTTTGCGGACTATGCCGACGCGAAGCGCTCGGCCAACGGGCTTTATTATCTGACAAAGGGAACAAACGCGCTGATCAGCGGAAAGGTTGTGGAGGAAAAAGAATTCGAGACCCACACGCTGTTTATTGCCGAGGTGACGGAGTGTCTTGTGCTCAGCGATGATCCCAGCGTCACCTACGCGTATTACTTTGAGCACATCAAGCCGAAGCCGCAGCCGACGCAGGAGAAGCAGACCGGCTGGGTCTGCAAGATCTGCGGGTATGTGTACGAGGGAGAGGAGCTTCCGGAGGATTTCATCTGTCCGCTGTGCAAGCATCCCGCAAGCGACTTCGAAAAACTGCAGTGAGCAGTTCCACGGAGCAGTTCCATGCAGTTACCGGATCATGGCTTCACGCTTGTCGGATGAGTTTGTCCATGCTATACTTTCAGGCACACAGAGGCAGTTGTGCCGCCGTTTCCAGAAAAAGGAGGAAAGACCTGTTATGAAAAAAGTATGTGATCTTTGCGGATGGGAATACAACGAAGAGGAAGGATATCCGGATGGCGGGATCGAACCCGGAACAAAGTGGGAGGATCTTCCGGATGATTTCGTATGTCCGCTGTGCGGCGCCGGCAAGGATGAATTCAGCGACGCTGACTGAGAACCTGCAGACCAGCAGAAGGAAAAGTTGTTCTGAAACAGATCCTTAATTACTTCTGCCTGTATGACTGCCATGTAAGAATGGGATTCTATGTGATTCATCGCAGTGGAATAACAGTCTGACCTGAGCATCCGTGCAGGCGGCAAAGCTTCTTTACGGGAAAGCCCGGACTGCCTGCGTATCCATCGCAGGCAGTCTGTGTGTCAGGGTCTGGGATGAATCCTGTATGGCCGCATTCGGATGACCTGCCTGTTGTTCGATTGCAGTGCCGGGAAAAGACACAGATCCTGACGAAATGAAACAGGACAACGGCCTTGCAGGATCGATCCGGCAAAAGAGGAACGGATCGGGAGAGGATAAACATGAGGGAGAGGGAGCTGGACTGGAAAGCTTACCTGGAGTGCGCGCGGCGCGCGGCTGCGGATGGGATCGTGCTTCTTGCGAATGAGAAGGAGGCGCTTCCCCTGCCGGAAGGAGCTGTGGTTTCTCTGTTCGGCCGGGGACAGCTCACCTATTATAAGAGCGGAACGGGATCCGGAACGTCCGTTAAGCGGGCCGGGTTTCTGGCAACGACTAAGAATAATGTATTCCGGCTTCATTTTTCGCAGCCGGGGGTGAAGCTGAACCGGCTGGTGATCACGAAGAACAGTCCCGGTGATGATCCGCGGATCGGTCTGCTTGCGGACTGAGGAAAGGACAGGGAGATGGATTACAAAGAGAACAGTGTCAGGCGGGGGATCCTGCTTGACGTGGACGGAACCCTCTGGGACGCGGTGGAAGTGATCACGCAGTCGTGGAATGTGGCGCTCAGAGACGCTGCGGATGTGAGAGAGGTGATTACCTGCGGTCAGATGAAGCAATGCCTCGGCAGGACGATGTTTGAGATTGCCGACATGCTGTTCGGATATCTGCCTCTTGCGCGCCGCCGGGAAGTGCTGCAGGAGGCAATGCGGTTCGAGGTCTCATATCTGATGGATCATCCCGGGAATCTGTATCCGGGTGTGAAGAAGACGCTGGAGGAGCTTAAGAAGGACGGCTGGCATCTGTACATCGTGAGCAACTGCCAGAAGGGCTACATCGAAGCGTTTCTGCATGCGCTTGACGGGGAAGGGCTGATCGAAGACCATCTTTGCTTTGAGGATACCATGAAGGACAAGGGGAGCAATATCCGCCTGTGTGTGGAGAGAAATGCGCTTGACCGGGCGGTCTATGTGGGAGACACGGAAGGCGACCTGAACTCTTCAAGGAAGGCCGGGACGGATTTTATCTATGCGGAATACGGATTCGGAGAGGTAGACAGCAAGGCTGAGGGAGTTCCGGCGATTCACCGGTTTGAGGAGCTTCCGGGATGCCTGAAAGGATAGCTATGTTTAAGGCAGACGGTTGGACGGATTATGAGATTCTGGATACATCGGGGGGAGAGAAGCTGGAGCGCTGGGGAAAGTATCTCCTGGTGCGGCCGGATCCGCAGGTGATCTGGAACACGGAGCGGAAGGATGCGGGCTGGAGGAAGGCGAATGCCCGCTACCACCGGTCACGGTCAGGAGGGGGTGAGTGGGAATTCCGGAACCTTCCGAAGCAGTGGACGATCGGATACCCGCTGAAGGAGCATACCCTGACCTTTCATCTGAAGCCCTTTGCATTCAAGCATACCGGCCTGTTTCCCGAACAGGCCGTGAACTGGGAATGGTTTTCAGGAATCATCCGCGGTGCGGTCTCCAAAGGGAGAAGCGCCTCATCGCCGGATCCGGTGCGTGTCCTGAACCTGTTTGCCTATACGGGCGGCGCGACGATCGCTGCCGCGAGTGCGGGTGCCGTTGTCACGCATGTTGACGCTTCGAGGGGCATGACGCAGTGGGCCAAAGAGAACGCTGCCTCCAGCGGACTTTCCGGGGCGCCCATCCGGTGGCTGACGGATGACTGCAAAAAGTTTGTGGAGCGTGAGATCCGCCGCGGGAACCATTATGACGGGATCATCATGGATCCGCCTTCCTACGGGAGGGGGCCGAAGGGAGAGATCTGGAAGATTGAAGACAGCCTTTATGAGCTGGTTCAGCTTACCGCTTCCCTTCTTTCGGACCGCCCCCTGTTTTATCTGATCAATTCCTACACAACAGGGCTCGCACCGGCGGTTCTGACCTACCTGATCCGGACAGAGGTGGAAGCGCGGTTCGGCGGCCGGGTCGATTCCCAGGAGATCGGTCTTCCGGTGAAAGGCAGCGGTCTTTATCTTCCATGCGGCGCGGCCGGCCGCTGGCAGGCATAGACGGAGCGGTGCGTCCGAAAAGGAGCCGGAGAGGCTGACAGGGAATGAAAAGAAGCCGGAGAGGCTGACAGGGAATGGAAAGAAGCCGGAGAGACTGACAGGGAATGGAAAGAAGCCGGAGAGGCTGACGGAAACGAAAAGGAGCCGGAAGAAAACGTGAATCGGGAATGGAAACAGGAAATCAAATATATGGAGGAAATGTCCCTCAACGCATGGCCTTCCTACCGGGTTGAGTTTTATGACGGCTGGCTGCTGCGGTATTCCCATAATTATACCTACCGGACAAACGCTGTGGAGCAGATTGGTGAGAGCACGATTCCGCTGGAGGAGAAGCTGCGCTACTGTGAGAGGATCTATGGGGAACTGAACTGTCCGGTAAACTACAAGATCCAGCCGCTGCTTGATCCGGAGTTTGACCAGATACTGGAGAAGAGAGGATATGAGATCCGTCATACAACGGATGTCATGACGATGGAGATCGGGGATTCGAAGCTTCAGGAGGACACGGGAAGGGAATTCCTGTTTGATAACCGGCTGAATCTCCCGACGCTGGTGTACTACGGAGAGAATCTGACCGTCCAGCTCGAGGCATTCGTCACGGATGAATGGATCAGGGGACTGTTTTCCCTGAATGGCACCTCCGACCCGACGCTTCGCAGGATCGTTCCGAAGATGTATGCGGCGATTCCGAAGAAGACCATCGTTGCGTCTGTGGAGCTGGACGGACGGATGGTGGCGTCGGGACTTGGAATCCGTGACCGGGAATGGGTCGGGATCTACGCAATCTATGTCAGTCCGAGCTGCTGGAGCCGGGGATATGCCCGGGCTGTATGCTCGACGATTCTGAAAGAGGCGGCAAGGCTCGGCGCGAAGAAGGCATATCTGCAGGTGACATCGGAAAACCGGAAGGCAAAGAGCCTTTATGAATCGCTGGGCTTTTTCCATTTTTACACCTACTGGTTCAGAAGCAGGAAAAACGGGTAAGAACCCGGAAGAAAAGGAGAGATTAGCTACATGATCAGTGTAAATGACGTAACGCTCAGGCTGGGAAAGAAGGCGCTGTTTGAGGATGTCAATATCAAGTTTACCGACGGATGTTATGGCGTGATCGGAGCGAACGGGGCGGGAAAGTCCACTTTTCTCAGGATTCTGTCAGGAGACCTGGAGACGACCTCCGGGTCGGTGACCATCACGCCCGGAGAACGGATGAGCGTGCTGGAGCAGGATCATTTTAAATATGATGACCAGGAGGTTCTGGAGACGGTCATCCAGGGAAACATGCGTCTGTTTGAGATCTCGAAGGAAAAGGACGCACTCTATGCCAAGCCTGATTTTTCCGATGAGGATGGAATCCGCGCCAGCGAGCTGGAGACGGAGTTTGCCGAGATGAACGGATGGGAGGCGGAGTCAGACGCGGAGGCCCTTCTGAACGGCCTCGGGATCCCAACAGAGGAGCATCACGTCCTGATGAAGGATCTGACCGGCAATCAGAAGGTAAAGGTTCTGCTTGCCCGCGCCCTGTTCGGCAACCCTGATATCCTTCTGCTGGATGAGCCGACCAATCATCTGGATCTGGATGCGATCGGGTGGCTGGAAGAATTCCTGATCAACTTTGACAACATCGTGATCGTTGTCTCCCACGACAGATATTTCCTGAACAAGGTCTGCACGAATATCGCGGATATCGATTACGGAAAGATCCAGCTGTACGCCGGCAATTACGATTTCTGGTATGAGTCCTCCCAGCTGATGGTGCGCCAGATGAAGGAGGCAAACAAGAAGAAAGAGGAAAAGATCAAAGAACTCCAGGAGTTCATCCGCCGTTTCTCGGCGAATGCTTCCAAGTCCAGACAGGCGACGAGCCGGAAGAGAGCGCTGGAGAAGATCCAGCTGGAGGATATCCGTCCCTCCAGCAGGAAGTATCCTTACATCGATTTCCGCCCGGACCGCGAGATCGGGAACGAAGTGCTTGAAGTGCATAATATATCGAAAACCGTCGATGGGGTCAAGGTGCTCGATGATCTCTCCTTTACCCTCGGGCGCGGGGATAAGGTAGCGTTTGTCGGCGGCAATGAGCTCGCGAAGACGATGTTCTTCCGTATCCTGATGGGAGAGGAGGAGCCGGATGAGGGAAGCTTCAAGTGGGGTGTG
Organism: uncultured Lachnospiraceae bacterium; assembly: GCA_905236545.1. Classification (GTDB taxonomy): domain Bacteria; phylum Bacillota; class Clostridia; order Lachnospirales; family Lachnospiraceae; genus Porcincola. Next base: position 1,263 of record CAJOQO010000089.1, on the reverse strand, counting down.
ACCACCAGCCGGGCTTATTTCCCAAAGGATTATACGCAGGAGTTTGACTCTGACCTCACGATCGCCCAGTGGCTGACCCAGTATTCCGAGAACAAGGATCAGACCTATGTCAGAGGCTTCCTGGGAAGGATGCTGTTTGCCGGCGAGGATGGAGACAAATACGTACGGGTTCTGTCCGGCGGCGAGAAGGTACGCTGCCTGTTCTCCCGCATGATGATCTCCGGAGCCAATGTACTGATCTTTGACGAACCGACGAACCATCTGGACATGGAATCGATTACGGCCCTGAACAACGGGATGATCAGGTATCCGTCCGTCGAACTGTTCTCCTCGAGAGACCATCAGATCGTTCAGACGACGGCGAACAGGATCATGGAGATCCTTCCGAACGGCAGGCTGATCGACAAGATTACGACTTACGACGAATATCTGGCCAGTGATGAGATGGCAAGAAAGAGAACTGTCTATACGTCGCTGGAGCACGGAGAGGACTGATGGAATGTGGCGTGAAGAGACCGTAGAAGAGCTTTCGGACGGAAAACGTTATACGGCCAATGACCTGGTGAAGATCGGTACGGACGGCTGCCGGGGCTGTTCGGACTGCTGCCGCATGGGCCCGGTGATCGTGCTTGATCCTCTGGATGTGTTCGAACTGAACCGCTTTCTGGGACAGAGCTTTGAGGATCTGTTGAATGAAACGATCGAGCTGAAGGTCGTCGACGGCCTGATCCTTCCGGTATTAAAGCTTGTGCCCGGGCGGGAACCGGAACATGCATCCTGCGCGGAGACGGCCGGCGAAGAAACTGCCCCCATGATCTGCCCCTATCTCGGGCCGGACGGGCGCTGTACGATCCATGAATTCCGGCCGGGAATCTGCCGCCTTTATCCGCTCGGCAGAAGCTGGGAAAACGATGACTTTTATTATATCCTGCAGGTAAATGAGTGTACACACTGCACCGGTTCCAAGATCAGGATAAAGAAGTGGCTCGGCATTCCGGATCTGAGCGCATATGAGCAGTATTGCAGGGACTGGCACAGCCTGCTCGGGGCAGCCCGCCGTCTTGTGGAAGGCACCGAACCCGAGAGCAGGCTGCGCAGCCAGGTCTGCGTCTTCCTGCTGAAGCAGTTTTTCCTGAGTGACTGGAATGTGGAAGACTTCTACGCGGTCTTTGCCGCCCGGCGCTCTGAAGCACTCCGGCATCTCGGGTATGCGCCGTAAACAGTTTAGGATTTGCAGATGCCACCACTCCGGCCTTGTGCGAT
>CAJOQO010000088.1 GCA_905236545.1 uncultured Lachnospiraceae bacterium | reverse complement strand
TGTTTTCCCAGCTGGGGCTGAAGTCAGAGGCGCTGGCCGTGATCATCTCGATCAATGCGTTCTTCGAGTTTTTGACAGTTGCTGTCAATAATTTCAGTCTGCAGAGCCAGATTGTCCTGAACGCCCATTCCATAGGGGAGCTGGATACGGAACGGCTGAGGAGTTAGGAGCATTTTCATGGCAGTCAGGCATTTGACGGAGCAGGACTTCTGACGGCACAAAAGCCTTTCCAATATTTCAGACAGAGATGCATTTTAAGAACAGGAGGTAGTTGAGATGAAGAAAACACTGTTTATCCTGCTGACACTTTTGCTGGCGCTGTTCTGCTTCCCTGCTTTGGCCGGGGAGACGGAAAGTGAGGCGCCTGATGCGGTCTATCTGGCTGATTTCACCGTAGACACCATCGACGGATCCTCCTTCACGCTTTCCGATGCACTGAAGGATCATGAGATGGTTCTCATCAATCTCTGGGCAACCTGGTGCGGCCCCTGCCAGATTGAGTTTCCGTTCCTGCAGGAAGCGCTGGAGAAGAATACAGACAAGGTCGCCGTGATCGCGCTGTCGGTTGAGCCGAAAGATACCGATGAGAAGCTGAAGGAATATGCCGGGGAGAACGGTCTGACCCTGCCCATGGGCCGTGTAGGCGATACAGGCCTTGATCGTTTCGCAAATCAGGGGACACCTACATCGGTGATTGTGGGCCGTGGCGGAAAGGTTATGAATGTAGAAGTCGGCGCCATGACCTCTGTTGAGGAATTTGAAGACCTGTTCAAAGGCTATAGCGGCGATAACTATCATCCGGAAGAATGTACCTATACCGTCTATATAGAGGATCAGGAACAGAATCCCATCGCCGACGTTACATTAGGTTTCTGCACCGATAATGCCTGCAGATTTGAAAAGGCAGATGAGAATGGCAGGGTCGTGTTCAGAGGAGAGCCGACAAGCTACCATATCCAGGTCATCGATGTCCCCGAAGGCTATCTCGTTTCGGAGGAAGAAGTCTACACCGGGCCCTACGATCAGACGATCTTTATCTCGCTCAGGAAGGAATAACCGGTACAGCAGGGCTGATACAACGGGGATGGTTCATCCATACAGGATTGTTCCACACTGTGGGGAAGAGGCTGGGCAACCTGAAAAAGGATTGAAACATGACACGGAAAAAGATTAGTTTTACAACTCGATACGTGCTTGCATTCGGACTGCTGATGCTGGCTGCAAATCTGGTTCTGGCCTTTATTATTCTCTATCAGTCGGAAGAGGCATTGAAATCGCTGGTCAATAAGAACATGCTGGATGTAGTCCGTTCGGCAGCAGATCTTCTGGATGGCGATGCTCTGGCTGCCCTGACAAAAGAGGATGTGGACGGAGAAGTCTTCAGGGATATCGCTAAAAGAATGATCGTCTTCCAGAATCATGAAGATATCCGGTATATCTACGCGGTCAGAAAAGTCGGTGATAACAGGTTTGTTTTTACGGTAGACCCTGATCCGAAGGATCCTGGCATATTCGGGGAAGAAATCGTTGTCACGGACGCACTGATCCAGGCCGGGAACGGAACTGCCGCAGTCGACAGCGCCCCGATGGCGGATCGCTGGGGGAACTATTACAGTGCCTATTGCCCTGTATTTGGATCGGATGGGAAAGTGGCCGGAATCGTAGGAATCGATTTCGACGCGGACTGGTACAAGGCCAGGATAAAAGAACACACCATGTCCATCGCGATCGTTACATTCCTTTCCGTGCTGATCGGCGGTGTAGTTGTCTTCCTGATCACCCATAATGTCAGGAAACGCTTCCGGTCACTGCATACAGAACTGTCCGGGCTGTCCTCCAGCCTGGATCAGCTGATCCTGGATGCCGGCGGCGTATCCGGCAATAGTGATGATTCGCAGACGGACTCGGCGGAAGATGAGATGGGGAAGCTGTCCGAAAAGATCCAGATGATGCGGAAGGACATCGCTTTCTATGAGCGCATACAGAATGACAGGTATTACAAGGATGCGGTTACGGGGATTCCAAATCTCGCCTATATAAAACAGTATGCTGATATTAAGGCAGACGACCTTTGGGCTGCGCAGGAAACGCCGGCTGTCATTTATTTTGATATTCGTTCTATGGTTTCATACAATAACGAATATGGCTACGACAGGGGCGATGAGCTGCTGAAGCTGACCGCCGATTCCATACGGTCTGCGTTTCCGGATGCTATGGTGGGACGCTGGGAAGGGGATCACTTCATCGTCATCGATCGATATGACGACTCCATTGAGCAGAAGGCTGTGCAGATCAATGATACGGTGAAGAGAAAAGCCTACGGAAGTACGACAGGGATTCAGTGTGCGTTCGTCAGGATGCAGCCCGGCATGAAGACAGCCGAGGGAATCCAGAGCGCAAGGAATACCCTGAAGAAGATCGGCGACAACTTAAACGTGATCAGCCGTCAGCATTCTCTGGAAGATGACAGTGACACGCTTGCGGGCGGCATAGTCCAGAGCTTTGATGAGGCTCTTTCCCGGGGATGGGTAAAAGTGTATTATCAGCCTATCCTGAGTACCGGAACGAAGCAAGTGGCCGTATTCGAGGCTCTGGCCAGATGGATTGACCCGGAGAGGGGAATCATATCTCCGGGACAGTTTATTCCGGTTCTGTCCAGATATCATCTGCTTCATAAGCTGGATCTGTACATGGTGGAACAGATCTGCAGGGAATACCGTATCCGTAAGGAAGCGGGACTGGAAGAGATTCCCGTGTCTGTCAATTTTTCCGCCCAGGATTTTGACTATGTCAATGTGACAGAGTCCCTGAATCGGACACTTGAGAAGTACGGTCTTCCCAGGAGCAGCATCATCGTTGAGATAACGGAGCAGGATCTTGCCCGGGCGACAGACCATTTTATGGAACAGCTCCGCATGATTCGCGAGAGCGGTTACCTTCTTTGGCTGGATGACTTTGGATCAGGCTATTCGTCACTGAATGTATTCGGGCAGTATCATGTTGACCGTATCAAATTTGATATGGATCTGGTACGGCATCTGGATGACAATAACGGTGCCAACCGGATCATCATGAAAAATATCGTCAGGATGTGTCAGGAGATAGGGGTTCACACACTTGCGAAAGGGGTTGAGACGCAGGAGCATTATCAGTTCCTGGAGGAGATTGGCTGCGAACTGGTGCAGGGATTCTATTTCTTCAGGCCGGAACCGGTGGACGCGGTGATTTCCAGCATAAAAACGTAACGATTCAGAACCCGGCGCTGGCGGCGCCGGGTTCTTCTCAGGAGACACTGTATGGCGTCCCGGAAGACGCCGGTAAGCTGCACCAGGCCCTGGAAAAGTGTTTTCAGGAAGGAGGAGGTTAAAGGTTATGGCCCGGACCATTTTACTTACATCACTAAGCGCTTCGGAAAGTGAACAGCCGGTACGCTATTTTTCCGTTCGCAACAAATATGGGTATGATTACTGCGACGCGATTCTGAGCGTCGAGGCCAGCACGAAATATGTGCTGTCCCGTTATGACATTGATGAGATCTTTGTGATCGGACGCAATTCCACATTTGATGAAGGGGACGACGGCAGACCGATCATACTGAAAGAGGGGAGCAGCTTCTATTCGGCCGATATCCGGTCATTGTCCGCTTACAGTCTGTACCGTTACCGGATTGCCCAGTATATCGATGAGCTGACGATCGAACAGCAGGAATACATGGAGATGCTTCCGGAAGAAGCACAGGGGCGGGTGATTGCATTTATCAGAGATTTCTTCCAGGGAGAAAAAACCGAACATGAAATAAAGAGGAAAAACCGCTACTTTGATGAACTTGCCTGTGACAGAGAACTATATGAGTCCTTCAAGAAACAGCTGCTTGAGAAGGTTCCGGGCGCGTCGGACGAACCCAGAATGTACATCAGGTGGGCAAAGAACTATCTGTACAGTACCTTCAAGGCTTCCTGGAAGCTGGAGATACTGCCCGTGAACGAAGATGTCAGTGTCCGCTTTATTCCGACAAGTCTGTCGAAGTCGGGGGAGCAGGTGGATAATATGATGTCTCTTGCGAAAACCATCACGAACGACGGAACCGAGGAGATCCATCTGTATGTATCCCTCCACAGCGAGGACGCGGCTGACAGCTTCGTTATCATTAATATACTGGATATTCTGAACAGCATGCCCGGGAGCCGGGTAAATGTGGAGAAGGTGTTTACGATCTCGGGCGCGAACAGAGATCTGACCGGACGGATCTATGACGGTACGGCAGGCTTTGGCATCACAGAGCTTGTGGCGGCGACCAGAGCCTTTCTGAGATACGGGAAGGCAGATATGATTGTGGACTTCTGGGAAAAGAGCGGTGAACGGAATGAGCGGATAGCGAGTATGATCTATGCCATGCGCCATATTGATACCGGCCTTTCCATGTGCAACATCAAAGAAGTGGAGAGTGGGATCCTGCGGCTGAAAGAGCTGTTTAAAAATGGATTGTTCCTGGGGGAATCGGGATATTACAGCCGGCTTTTCAGCCTGATTGCCGATGGCGTCCGCAAGGATTACGGCCTTCTGCTGGAGGGCGATGAGATCCCCTTCTTTGAACTGGTCAAATGGGCCTACAGGCACCATTTTTATCAGCAGACAATGACTCTGATTGAAGCAAGGGCGCCGGAGAATTTTGTCAATACCGGCATATTCTACTACTGCGATGATGAGAAGAAAGCTGATCATGTAGTGAATCTTCTGGCCTTGCAGAGGCTGGAGCTGAAGCCTTATGAATATTATAAGATGGATGAGATAGATCATTATTTCATCAAAAACTATAACAGGGCGGGTTCCAGAGGACGGAGTGACAGCAGATATGTGGACGGACAGGAGACATATGCAATTCTGAGAACAGAGTCTCTTAATAATACGAATCCGGATCTGATCACCGGATATACAGCCTGTGACGATCCCCAGACCCTGAAGAATCTTCTGTACGCATATTACCATATCGGATATCTGCGGAATAAAATCAACCATGCCGATGATGATGCCATGGTTGAAACCAGACTGGTTGTGGCGGAAAGTGATGAAAGCCATGCGTTTATCGTGATGAAAGAAAGCATTGATTTCTTCATCGAAAGTTATGAAAGAGCACTGAAGGAACTGGAAGGAAAGAACCCTCATATTGTAAAGATCGCTTCCTCCCGGGTGAAGCAGTGGGCGGATACGGTCAGGAAGGACGAAAAGAAGGATAACCGTCCGCGGAAAAGGGACTACAGGTATGGAAACAGTCCAAAACGGAAGGATACCAGACCGAATTGATTGACGGGGATCTGCCGGACATGTTAAGATAAACTTGATTAAACGTCACAGTTATCATTTCTGATTTGTAACATCAATACAGCATCTTTTTTGGAGGAACAGAATATGAAAAGCAGGAAGAAGAAAACACTCAGATGGTTACTGGCTGCTATGGCACTCGTCATTATTTCGTTGTGTTCGGCGGTAACCGTCCTGGCAGCCGGCCTGCCGGCACCTACCATCAAAAGTGTTACGGAAAACAACTGGAAAGCGGTTCGCGTGACATGGACCAAAGTGAAGAAGGCCAAAGAGTATGAGGTGTATTACCAGAAAGGCGAAAGAGGAGAAAAAGAGTATAAGCTCTTTGGGAAGACGAGCGACACTGCCTGCCTTGTGCCGGTCAGTTACGGAGAGGAATATTCTTTCAAGGTGAAGGCTGTCAATGGAAACAACAAGAGTGATTTCTCAGGTGTTAAGGATATCCGTTTCGGTGCCCGTACCTATTCAGATGCATATAACTATCTCGCAAAGACCGTTGCAAAGAATTCCAACTGGCTTACCGGAAGACTCGCGGATTCCTTCTCAGGAAAGAGAGGGAAGGAGATTCACAAGATAGATAAGAAATTTCGGTCACCTGTGAAGGGAAAAGTCAGGATCTATTGTGATAAAAAGACCAGGGAGCTTCGTTTCGAGTACGCAGCTTCTTACGAGATGAACAAGTATACGGAGACATACACCTGCAAGATGAACCTGAAGCCGTCGATGGTCACGAATACGAAGACGGAATCTCCGGTTACAGTTACAGTGGAGATAGAACAAAAGGAGAAATCCGAGATTAAGGGATCGTTGAAGGGACGCACCAGCTTTAAGATGGATCAGTTTACCCTGGAAAGAGATTCGCAGTTTGAATACGATACACAAAGAGGAGGCCTGAACTCGGGCGGGAGAGCGCAGACGGCTGCGAATGGAGTCCTCTCCAATGCGATGGATGAGTGGCAGAGGCTGCTGATCAAGGATGCTGCCATGGCCCTTGACGATATCGGTTTTGTGAAGCTTGATAATCTGAGTTTCCAGAAAGACAAATAAAACGATTGCATGTGCTATACTTTTACAGGAATATGATGAACTGATAAGTTGTGACGTTTTGTATCCATCATAGTACTCGACATGTGAAAGGAGACTACAATCTATGAGTAAATTATCCGGGGCGATCAGAGTCCGCCTGCTGACCATGCTTCTCATCTGCACGATACTGGGCGGGATGAGCGTGAGTGCCTCAACGCTGAGAGGCAAATATCCTACCCGCAAGGGAACGATTCTTGTTACCTCTGACTATATTTACGGCCTTCTTCCCACGGGACACGCGGCAATCGTCTGGGACGCCAACCATGTAATCGAGGCACAGGGGAAGGGGATCGTCATTGGGAAAAACAACTGGATGCAGACCCGGCGTGAAGTATTTGGAGTTACTGTCAGGCAGACGTCGAAGGAACAGGATGAGAAGGCTGCAGACTGGTGCAAGAAACAGCTGGGTAAGAAGTACAATCTTAATTATTTTAATAAGAAGACGCGCAAAAAGTTTTATTGCAGCCAGCTCGTATGGGCAGCCTTCTACGATCTCTATCACATTGACCTGAGCGATGAGGGCTGGAGACCGGCTACATGGACGAGTGCCGTTCATCCGCTGGAGCTTGTCACATCGAGGCAGACCAAGACGATCTTCTATTATAAGAGATAATACGGCAGAATATCAGAGACGTACGCGGCGATTGTGCTGCTCGTCCGGATATGCTGTTCTTCCGGGGAGATGGATCTTTTCCATCTCCCTTTGCTTTCCACATGGCCATTCTGTTCCGCGCTTAATGCATCCGGCCTGCATAGTGGAAGCATGCACCGTTCTGTGATATACTATCTCATGAATTCAGGGGAGAAAGCGGAGTTCCTCAGGATTTCTGGTGCAGCTGAGTGAGCTCCTGAACTGGTGTGTATCGTGACGGGAAAGGAAGAGACAGTTAAGATGCAGGTACATTCAAAGGGAAAAAACGGAATCGCAGCCGCAATGGCAGCAGTACTTATGCTTACTGCCGGCATTGCTGTTTTCGCTGAAACGGAATCCGGTGAGAGCCGGACTGCCGCCGGAAAGGCGGAGTCTGTGCGCAGCGCAGTGGATTTCGACCATGAACTGGATTCGTATGTACCGGAAAAGGATCATTATAACTTTTACTTTACTTATAAAACGGTGCACTCCTGGTGGGATGCAGTTGCGCTGGGAATGGAAGAGGCACAGAGACAGTTTCTGGACAAGGGAGTAACGATTACCTACGAGTATATGGCCCCGGATGGAGCCTCCGCCGAAGATCAGACCCGGAGGCTTCTTTCAGCGCAGCGCCGGGACTATGATGTCATCGGTGTTGATGTTGCGGATGAGGGGGTGATCTCCCCGGTTCTTGATGAGATGGCAGACTCGGGGACAAAAGTTATGACGTTTTCCAGTTCAGATGCGGCAGATGGCTGCAAAAGAATCGCCTATGTCGGGAATACGCACAATTATCAGGATGGCGTGGATCTGACGGAGGCTCTTTGCAAAAAGCTGGACTACAGGGGAAAGGTTGCGATTCTGGTGGGAAGCGAGGGCGCGCCCTGTCATGAAGACCGTGCAAGAGGAGCGAGGGATACGATTGCAGGATATGATGAGATGGAAATCGTAGCCTCAGAGTATGATATGGATTCCGTTGACCTGGCCTATGACCTGACACTGGAAATATTAAAGGATCATCCGGATCTGGACGGAATCGTCTGCTGTAATATGAGCAATCCGGTCGGCGCCGCCAGAGCAATCACGGAAAAGGGAAGCGGCGCTGTTATAGTAGGAATGGATCACGATGAAGAAGCGCTCCGATATCTGAATGATGGAGTGATCTACTGCCTTGGGGTGCAGGACTGCTATTCCATCGGCTTTGATACGATTCAGGTCGCGGTGAAGATCGCGGATGGCAATCTGCCCGGGGCGCTGTTTCCTGAGAAGACAGATGAGATAACGACAGTGATTTATCAGAAGGACGCAGCTTTGATGCTGGAACTGCTGTATGGTGAGATTCTATGAAAAAGAAGCAGATCACGAATAAGACAATCCTGCTGACGGCAATCATAGGCAGTCTGCTTGTGGTGGGAATGGTTACAGCCTTTTCGATCTGGTCTTCCAGGCAGACGATCGCCGCAACCGAAGAAGCGGTTTCCACCGTGAGTTCTTTTTACCTTGAAGCGATGGCGGACCGGCGTGCGAAGATCGTGACGAATCTGATCAACAATGAATTCAGCCAGATGGAGAAGGCGCTGTCCTATATTGAAGATGAGGGGATCGAATCGCAGGAAGAGCTGAGGGGCACACTTGGCAGAATCAAAGAACTGCTGTCGCTCAACCATTTTGCGCTGGTGGATGAGGATGATATCGTGTATACGCAATACACGACCTATACCGGAAGAACCCGCCATGCGTTTTTATCAGAAAAACAGCTGGACGGCCCGATCGTTGACACGGTATCCCTGTATGGCTCTTCAAAACAGCTTTGCCTTGCGATTCCGGCACCGGATCTTTTCGTGATGGGGAAACCTTTTAAAGCATGCTTTGTGCAGATCGATATTAAGGATATCGTTGACCTGCTGGCGCCTGACGATCAGGGCGCGACTTATTTTGGCATCTATTCAAAGAACGGAGGAAACCTGTCCGGTACGGAGCTTGGCCCTGTTATTTCCCATCATAACCTGCTTGATTCGATAAAAGGGCTTCTTCCGGAAGATGTCTGGAAGGAGACCTGCGATCGTTTTGCTAAGGGGGAAAGCGGAAGCGTGATGTTTTCTTCCGGCAAAGTCAAAGGGATGCTGTGTTATGATCCTGTTCAGGGCACGGACTGGGAACTTGCCGTTCTGATCCATGAGAGCGTTATTCTGGATCAGATTCGTGATATAAGTGAGAACAATCTCACAGCCAGCCGCAACCAGATCTTATGCACGCTGGTGACGGTCCTGCTGCTTGCCTTGGTTCTTCTGCTGGAGCTGAGAGCCATGGCAAGAGGCCGGCTGGAAAAGGAAAAGGAAACCAGCCGGACCTTCCGCCATATGGCAATCACGGATTCCCTTACAGGGGTAAGAAACAAGCACGCCTATTCCGGAAATGAAGCGGCCTTGAATCAGCTGATCCAGAAGAAGGAGATTCAGAAGCTTGCGGTTGTGGTTTGTGATATCAATGGACTTAAATGCGTCAATGATACCCGGGGGCATGCGGCCGGAGATCAGCTGATCAAAGATGCATGCGCTTTGATCTGTGAATCCTTTGCGCATGGGGCGGTTTTCAGAATCGGCGGGGATGAGTTTGCCGTCCTTCTTCAGGGAAAAGGCTATGACACCATGATGGACGATATCGGCGCGCTGAATCGTCAGATCGAAGCAAACATGAAAGAGAATGCAGTGGTAATCTCGATCGGCTGGTCTGTTCTGGAGCCTGAAGACCAAAAGCTGCGCGATGTATTTGAAAGGGCAGATCAGATGATGTATAAACGGAAGAAGGAACTGAAGGCGATGGCCGAATCTGGCGGAGAGTAATGACAGGAGGGCTGCCGATGCGTTTGTTTGTTGCGATTCAGCTGTCAGATGAGATGAAGAAGGCTGCTGTGGAAACGCTGCATGTCCTGAAGAAAAAAGGGATCACGGGGAATTATGTGCCGACGCAGAACCTGCACCTGACTCTGGCATTCATCGGAGAGACGGATGATCCGGGCGCGGTGAAGGATGCATTGAAGGGTGTCCCGCTCAAACCGTTCCGCATGACGTTTTCAGACATGGGAAACTTCGGGGATCTTCTCTGGATCGGAGTCAAGGGCAACCAGGGACTGTCCGGGACCGCAAAAGCGGTAAGGGATGCACTGGACGGTGCCGGAATCGAGTATGACAGAAAGAAGTTTGCCCCTCATATCACTGTCATCCGGAAAGCTTCCGGAAGCTGGAAAGGGATTCCCGCGCCGAAGGGTGACATGATGGTGAAGAAGATCTCTCTGATGAAGTCGACAAATAAGGATGGAAAGCATGTATACGCGGAGGTTGCCGCGTTCGGATGATCCGGGAGCGCTTCTGACGGAAGGAAGGGATGGAACATGAAAAGGTATCGTTTCCCGGAGCGGGAACAGACGGTTCTGGAAAACATGCAGATGCCGTTTGCCATTTTTCAGCTTGTGGACAAGCGTATCGTCAGCCTTGTTGTCTCCAGCGGGTTCTGTGAGCTGCTGGGGTCAGATGACCGTGCGAAGGTCTATGATGCCATGGATCACGATACATACAGGAATGTCCATCCGGATGATACGGCCCGGCTGGGGAATGCTGTCTACAGGTTTATGAGGGACGGAGGCCGGTTTGAGTCCGTTTACCGCCTGAAAAGGCCGGATGAGCCCGGTTACCTTATCATTCATGCTTTTGGAAGGCATATGTACACGGATACGGGGATCCGCCTTGCCCAGATCTGGTACGCGGATGAAGGCGTTTATAACGAAGGAAATGACCGCGGCGGAACACAGCTGAGCGAAACCCTGAGTCATGCCCTGCATGAGGACAGCATCCTGCGTGCCAGTTACTATGACTATCTGACCGGTCTGCCGAGCATGACTTATTTTTTTGAACTGGCGGAGGAGAGCAAGGAAACGATCCGTGCAAAGGGGGACAACCCCGTCCTGCTGTACATGGACTTCAGCGGCATGAAGTTCTATAACACCCGTTATGGCTTTGCGGAGGGGGACAAGCTGCTGAGGGAATTCTCCAGGATTCTCATCCGTATCTTCGGGGGTGAACGGTGCTGCCGTATCGGCGCGGATCATTTTGCGGTGCAGACGGAGGAAACGGGGCTGCAGGAAAAGCTGAAAAGACTGCTTGCCGACTGCCGGAAGATGAATGACGGAAAAACGCTTCCCCTGCATGTCGGTGTCTATCCGAGACAGACGGAGAGCGTGCATACCAGCGTTGCCTGCGACCGGGCGAAGCTTGCCTGCAGCGCGCTCAGCGGTACATATGGAATGGCGGTGAATTACTACAGCCAGGATCTGAATGACGATCTCGAAAAGAGGCAGTATATTATCGAGAACATCGACCGGGCGATTCGTGAGAAATGGATCAGGGTTTACTACCAGGCGATTATCCGGGTGGCAAATGACAGGGTCTGTGATGAGGAAGCCCTGTCCCGCTGGATCGATCCGGTCAGGGGATTCCTGTCTCCGGCTGATTTCATACCGGCGCTGGAGGATTCGAAGCTGATCTATAAACTGGATCTTTATGTGGTTGATCAGGTTCTTGAAAAGATAAAAAAGATGGAAGAGGCAGGGATGTATGTGATCCCCCAGTCTGTAAACCTTTCACGGTCGGACTTCGACAGGTGCGATATTGTCGAGGAGATCCGCAGGCGTGTGGATGATGCGGGCATAGACCGGTCTCTTCTGACCATCGAGATTACGGAAAGCGTGATCGGAAGAGATTTTGAGTTTATGAAAAGGCAGGTTGAACGCTTCCGGGAACTGGGCTTTTCCGTCTGGATGGATGACTTTGGCAGCGGTTATTCCTCGCTTGATGTGCTTCAGGGGATCCGCTTCGACCTGATAAAGCTGGACATGCGGTTCATGCAGCAGTTTAACAATGGGGAGGAATGCAGGATCATACTGACTGAGCTGGCCAGAATGGCTGCCGGACTCGGGGTCGAAACGGTGTGTGAGGGTGTGGAGAAAGCGGAACAGATTGAATTCCTGCGGGAGATCGGATGTACGAAGGCACAGGGATTCTACTATGACAGACCGATGCCCTTTGAAACCATACTTGAGTGGCATGAGAGCGGAAAGGATCTGCGATTAGAGAATCCGGAAACGTCAGACTACTATGCCGCGCTGGGACGGATCAATCTGTACGATATAGGAGTGATCGCCGGGAAGGATGACGATTCTCTCCGCAGGTATTTCGATACGCTGCCTATGGCTGTCATGGAGGTGAATGGAAGCATCGCGCAGTATATCCGATGCAACAGTTCCTATCGTGACTTTATGGAGCGTCTTTTCGGGATAACCGTGACAGGGATGAAGCTGGATTCCCGGGGGATGCCCGGCGGAATCGGCGCGGCGTTTATGAGCGCGGTACTGCTCTGCGGCCGGGACGGCAACCGTGCTGTTGTCGATGAACCGATCGATGAAAAGACAACGGTTCATACATTCCTTCGCCGGATCGCGGTGAATCCTGTTACCAGAACCGCTGCAGTTGCTGTGGCGGTACTGGCGGTTACGGAAGACCAGAAGCATACGGGAGCCACCTATGCAAGCCTTTTACGCGCACTGTCCGCGGAATACATCAATCTCTACTATATTGATCTGAATACCGAAGCGTTTATCGAGTATACGCCGGATTCCAGACATGAGAATCTCGCGGTGGAGCGCAGGGGGGAGGACTTCTTTGGCGCCAGCGCAAAGGATGCGAAGCTGTTCCTTTACGAGGAAGACAGGGAAGCATTTAACGAGGCATTCACCAGGGAAAACGTGATTCGGGCAATCGATCAATGCGGCTCCTTTCAGCTGTCTTACCGGCTGCTGATGGATGGAAAGCCCATCCGTGTAAGCATGAAAGCGGTGTGTTCACAGACGGATCCGGAGCATATCATCGTTGGCATCAGCACGGAGGAGGACAAGATACACCGGGAACATTGACATTATGATGGACATTCATTATGATAAAGATTCATTAATGAGGAACATAATTTCAGACAGTACATACAACTAAGGAAAAGAATCGTTAAAAGGAGTGTGGCAGAATGGAAGTCAAAAGAATAAGTATTCGCGAAGCAAAGAAGAGAATCAAGAATGATCCGGAACTCAGCAGGATGCTGGTTCGCAGCGGATGGAAGGAGATCGCGCTCGACCTGGATGGCGACGGAGTTGCGGATGTGGCATTCTCCTGTGAGAAGATGGGACGAAAGATCGATACGATGGCTGTTGACCTGAGCGGCAGCGGGGAGTTCGATCTGTACCTGCATGATCTGGATGGCAATGGCATTCCGGATACCGTTCTTGTGGCGCAGGAGGGGTCGGATGACAGGGTGCTCGTCGCTTTCGGCGGAGAGGTCGAGCTTGGCTTCATCAACCTCGGAGTGAAGGTGGCCAATCTTCTGGTAGCCGAGGACTTCATGAACAGGGAGCTGGGCCTGTCCCTGGCGGATCTGGCACAGTATCTGAAGCTTCATGCTGCGGTTATGCTGCTGGAGGTTCAGAAGAGGCAGGAAGCGCAGGGAATCGATAAGGTCTATTATTATCTGAATGATGCGGTGACTTATTATCTGGCAACCGTTGACGGAACGAAGCCGAGAGTCAGGCCCTTCGGAACCCTGCTTCTGGAAGATGGAAAGCTCTATATCCAGACCGGAAAGGGAAAGGATGTCGCAAGGCAGATCAGCGAGAACCCCTTTGTGGAGATCAGCGCCAGTATGAACGATGGAACCTGGATCCGCGTCGCGGCGGAGCTTGTGCCGGATGACAGCCATGAGATCAAGGTTAAGATGCTGGAGAAGATGCCTTCGCTCAAGGCGATGTACAGTGCGGAGGATGACAGTATGCAGATGTACTGGCTCAAGGATGCGACAGCGACCTTCAGCTCCTTTACGGCGGAACCTGAGACAGTCACCTTCTGAAACACGGATCTTTATCCGTTCTTTCCAGGAGAACCTGGACGTCCGGGTTCTCCTGGAAACGGGGTACTTTTGAGCGCATCCTGCGTTAAAGCAGAAAAAATAGTTGGGAGGAATTGTTGGAATGCTGTTTCAGGAACTCGGAAAAATGAAACGATCCTGGATCATGACGTCGCTGATGTTGATTGCATTTGGCATTGTCATGATGTTGTGTCCGGTCAGGTATATGGGGATGATGATCTCCGCGCTGGGCTATGTGCTGCTCGTGTGGGCAACGGTCATGAGCCTGAATTATCTGTCCAGCAAGAAGTCGCTGATGGACTATGTCAGCTTTGGAGTGGCACTGTTTGTGGGTGTCCTTGGGGTGTTTGTGCTGGTGAACCGGAGAGATGTCCTGCCGATCATGGGACTTCTGTTCGGCCTGTTTCTGGTGTTTGAGGGAATCAGGGATCTGTTCAGCGCTTTTGTGTATGCGCGCCGCGCGGGCCACGTTGCATGGGGGTTTCTGGCTTTCCTGTCCTGCCTGACGATCGCGTTCGGAATCATCCTTTTGTTTAACCCGTGGTGGAAGACACCTTACATGCTGAAGTGGGTGATCGGTATCCTGCTGCTGTTCTCCTCCGCGGTTAGTATCATCAGGACGATGATAACCTGGCCGTTTAAGAATGACTGAAGGGGGGAGAGATAGAACGATGGGAAAGAATGAGAAGAAGACTCAGAAGAAGACTCAGAAGAAGGGCCGCGGCCTCGAGATCCTGGGCGTTTTTGCGAAACATAATTTTTATGCAAACGGGCTTACTCCCGTAGAACTGAGAACCACGCTGGAGGATCTGGGGCCGACCTATGTCAAGATCGGACAGATCATGTCCAGCCGCCGGGATCTTCTGCCGGAGGACTATTGCAGGGAGCTTGAGAAGCTTCGCCAGAATGTTCAGATGCTGGATCCGAAGCTGGCGCGCCAGGTGATAGAGGAAGAAACCGGGAAGAAGATCGATGAGATCTACAGTGAGTTCCGTGACGAGCCGCTGGGGTCGGCGTCTGTCGGACAGGCACATTATGCCGTGCTGAAAGACGGACGCAGGGTTGTGACGAAGGTGCAGCGTCCGCTCATCGCGGATATGATGCGTGAGGACTTTGTCATGCTGAAAAAGCTGGCGAAGGGCGTCAGCACCGTCGGAGAAGGTTCGGATGATGACAACCAGATGGATCTGGTTGAAGTCATTGAAGAGTTCGAGAAGGTGACGGAGGAGGAGCTTGACTTCCGTGTGGAGGCCGGCAACACACGTTACTTCAAGGAGAACGTCATCGAGGATGAATCGAAGATTACCTGCCCGGATGTGATCGAAGAGCTGACGACGGAGCGGATCTTCACGATGACATTTGTTGATGGCTATTCGATCTCGAAGAAGGATAAGATCGTAGAGGACGGTTTTGACGTTGAGACGATCGGCCGCAGCATCGTGGACAGCTATGTGCACCAGGTGCTGGATGTGGGAACCTTCCACGCGGATCCGCACCAGGGCAATATCATGGTTCAGAGAGGAAGCGGCGTGCCGGAATGGATCGACTTCGGCATGATCGGGCATATCTCGGAGAGTGATATCAAGGTGATCCAGCAGCTGGTGCTTGCCGTGCTGGAGAAGGATGTCGAGACGATCGCGAACGCAATCATGGGTCTGGGCGCGGCGTCTCCGAAGACCAACAGGGATGGCCTGATCGCAGATCTGGATACCTTTATGGACCGGTATATCAATGTGACCAGTATCAGTGATCTGGATATCTCGCTGCTGTTTGAGGAGATCTGCACGCTGGCGGACAAGCACTTTATCAAGATGCCAGGCCGGTTTACGATGCTGGTCAGATCTCTTGCGACGATTGAGGGCGTGATCGAGGAGCTTTGCCCGTCGCTGAACCTCTTTGAGATCATCTCCGGAAAGCTGATGGATCGCGCGAAGCAGAGCTTTGACCTGGAGCAGGAGCTTCTTTCCTTTGGAAAGGACGCGCTTGAGATCAGCAAGAAGGCGACAAGGATCCCGGCACAGGTATCGGATGTCCTCAAGGGAGTTGCCAGGGGCAGAACGAAGATCAATCTGGAGATGACCGGATATGACGAGCTGCTCAAAAAGGGCAAAGATTCCGTCAGGAATATCATTCTTGCGGTGTTCGCGTGTGTCATATTCCTCGGGTCGAGCCTGATGACGATGACGGATATCGCTCCCAAAGCGCCCGGCGGTATGCCGGCGATCGCGGCAATCGGACTGATCTTCTCGGTCGCCCTGGGGATCTATGCGATTCAGCAAATCGGGAAAAAATAACCACCTGTGCGGTTGGATCACTATCGTGATCCAACCCCTCTACCCTCATTCGCAAAACCCGCGCTTCGCAAAGCTCAGCGCTACTG
>CAJOQO010000087.1 GCA_905236545.1 uncultured Lachnospiraceae bacterium | reverse complement strand
TTCTTTTCTTTTTTCAGCTTTTCCATGCGTTGATCACATATCCGACCCCGCGCACAGTCCGGATCATCCTGACGGAGAAGACATCATCGATCTTGGAGCGCAGGTAACGGATGTAAACGTCTATGACATTGGTCTCTCCTGCATAGTCGTAACCGCAGACTTTTTCCAGGAGCGTATCCCGGGAGAGGACGATGTCAGTGTTTTCAAGCAGCGTGCGGAGCATCAGAAACTCACGGTTGGTAAGACTGATCTCATGTCCGTCCATGGTGACCCTGTGCCGGGGTACATCCAGCAGAAGAGGCCCCCATCGAAGCTGTTCTTCTGATGACAGGCCATCAGACTTTTCTTCCATACTCCCGGATACAGGAACAGGATGCAGCTTGAGTGCTACACGGATCCTTGCCAGCAGTTCTTCGATGGCAAAGGGTTTCGTAACATAGTCAACAGCTCCGGCATCCAGTCCGGAGACCTTGTCCATGACGGCGTCACGCGCTGTCAGGAGGATAACGGGGGTCGGTTTCTCCTTGTTCAGACGGCGGAGCACCTCCAGTCCGTTCAGCTCCGGCAGCATGATGTCCAGAAGAATCAGATCATAAGAGCCGGCAAGTGCCTCGGCCAGGGCAGCGCGGCCGCTGCCCTGCGTCTGAACCTCATATCCTTCGTGCTGAAGCTCCAGCTGGACGAAACGGGCCAGCTTCTCCTCATCTTCTACAACAAGAATCTTTGCACTCATTTTCAGCTCCTGTCTGTTTTTTGCTGCCATTCATCATTGCCGCGTTCCTTCCTGTCACGCTCATGCGCGTTGACAAAGCCTTCTTTCAGGCTTTCCGCAGCGGCACCGGCAGAATCCATGAACGCATTGACCTTTTCCAGGTTATCCTTTCCTTCGATGGAATAGCGGACGCTGAAGAGAAGAGCGACGAGCATGACCGGAATCGAAAATTTCCAGGTGAGGATCAGAATGATAACTGCCGCGAGCAGCGGGATCCGCAGAACCTGCTCTTTACGGTAGCTGATGCAGAAGGAATTATCCCGGCAGATGCGGATGAAGCTGCGGAAAGCATCTGAGATGCTTTTTCCAAGCCTTGGCTCCGCCTTCTGCTGTTCCTCCACCGTTGCCTTTACCGGAATATACTCCGCCTGCTGATCATAGCTGGTAGAGTAGTGTTCCTGATTCGGCCCTTCGGTTTTACCGGTCTTTTCCAGTTCAACCATTGCGTCCAGAAGATCCCAGTTATTGTGTTCCAGGGCTTCACGGGCTTCTTCATAGCTGACATTAGCACGTTCTCTGAGCTTTTCTACCTTTTCGAGTTTATCCATGGCTGACTCCTTTCCAGTGCCTGCTTTGTGCAGGAGTTCCGGTTTCGTTCTTTGATGGTTCTCACTATACCGGCCTTCCCTTAACAGGTCTTTCAGGGAAGATTAAAATCAGATTAGAAAAGAGAAGGATCAGGAAGACCTGCTCCTGTGCCCTGTAAAATTGACAACCACGATGCCAATGCATACCAGCAGCAGGGCAAGAATGTTCTTTGCGGAGAATGCTTCACCGCCTTCATGAAGAAAAAGGGCGGAGAGCAGAACTCCCATGATGGGATTGATAAACCCGAGGATGGACACTTTGCTGACCGGATTGTACTTGAGCAGGATCCCCCAGAGCGTATAGGCTCCGGCGGAGATGAAGCCCATATAAAGAAGATTGAAGGCGCAGGAGGGACTGTTGAAGACCAGCCGCCCTCCCATCAGCGCGCCGACCGCAAGCAGGATCAGGCCGCCGAGAAAAAACTGGTATCCGCTCAGCACGACCGGATTCTCCTCCCGTGAGAAGATCTTGATCATGCATCCTGAAGCAGCGTAGAATACGGTGGCTGCCAGCATGGCGCCTTCGCCTTCGAGCCGGAGAGCGCCGCCTGAGACAAGTCCCTGTACGCCGCCCAGCACCAACAGGATTCCGGCGAATCCTATGACACATCCGAGAAGCTTCCTCAAAGTCATTTTTTCAAGACGGAAAATATATACGGCAAACAGAATGGCGAGAAAGTTGCCTGACGCGTTGATGATAGAGCCCCGTACGCCTGAGGTGTTGGCGAGCGCCATGAAAAAGAAGTAATACTGTCCGACTGTCTGGACGAGGGCCAGAAGAAGGATCCTGGGCACGCTGCTTTTTTCAGGGCGGAGGAACCTGCCGGACAGAAGAGAGCCGAAGATGATCGTCATACAGCCTGCCAGAGTGAACCTGGAACCGGCCAGCAGGATTCTGGATGCGGTATCCGCGGAGTCAATCCGGAAAAGCTGATAGGCGATCTTGATCGCCGGAGAGGCGCTTCCCCATAAAAAACAGCAGAAAAAAGCAATCAGAAAAGTCACCGGAAACCAGTCCCACCGGATCCGGAACCCCTTTTTTGCATTGTTTTCATCTGCTGTGTTCATGCGATCATAGCCTCATACTCAGGGAAAGACGGGTGGAATCTCCCGATAAGCCGTGTAGCTTCCGAGCAGGAAGAGAGGATGATAGAGCGTCTTCATCCTGCGAAGCCCTTTCTCGCCCAGATCATCCTCGAGATTGATCCAGGGGTAGGAGTCCGCTACCAGCTTTGCCATCTCACAGATACACACCGGGACGGCATTGCGCGACAGATCCGGGCTGTACTTGACGATCGACATATCATAGATTTTATCGGTTGACGGATATCCGAGGAGAAATGCCCACTCTCCCTTTTCTGTCTCGAGATAGATGCCGGACAGTCCGATCGCGGCGGGATCCTCACAGGAGCTGAGGAGGGCAAGCCGGTCGGATGTATGAACGGAGTGCGGCAGGAGCGGTTCATTGCTGTCAGCAGGGAAGCGGAAGGGCGCCCGCCAGTCTGCCGCCTGCTTATCCGAAGCCGGCGTGTCCGCAGTCCTTCCGCCCATGGCCGGCGTGTCCGCTGTATTTCCTCCAGCGACCGGAGCGTTCACTGTATTTCCTCC
>CAJOQO010000086.1 GCA_905236545.1 uncultured Lachnospiraceae bacterium | reverse complement strand
GGGGCGGACAAGCGGTGAAACCGCTCTGTCCGCCCACAGCGAAGAACACGAAGTGTTCTGAGCAATGGGGGTGCTGAATACTTACGCTTTCTTTATGAAGAAGCGCTGCACAGACAGGCCTGAATCCTCAAAGGCGCAATTACATTGTATGCAATCTTGTTTGATTTTACCGAAAAACACTTCGGGTGTCAACAAGAGCAAAAGCAGCCAGGGTGTGACCTGAAACGCCGTTTCACACAACAGTTCCGCTGGCATATGCCTTTACAAGATGATACATCTCAGCGTATCCGATCCCATTCATGCGGCTCAGCGTTTTAACACTGTCTGCCTCCGGATAGATCACACTGTCCCCGCCGATCCTGCAGATCTTAATCTCAGCCATTCCCCATGGCGTTTCCAGCGTTTTCTCCTGCCTTGGGAGAACCGTTCTTCCACAGGGAATCTCTCTGATTCCAATGGTAGTCGTATTCCTGAAGATCACCTCTTCAAGACGTGCCTTATCCGTTTCGCTGCAGATTACATTGAGCACATAGGATGGACGGTTTTTTTTCATATACGCAGGCACATAAAAAACATCCTTCGCACCTTCTTCCAAAAGCAGATCCATTACCGCGCCAAGTGCCTCTCCTGTACTGTCATCGATATTGGTCTCCAGTTTGATAATCTCATCCCGTCCTTCCCGGTTTTCGATCCGTGCTGCCGCTCCTGCATGTTTCCCGCTGTCTGCCGCCTCGATCAGCATGGCACGCAGTATACCGGATGTCGCGTAGTCACGTTTTCCCGCGCCAAGTCCGTTGCGAACGATTCTGAATCTTTCCGGAAGCGTCTCACCTGCCTTAAGCGCGGCCAGAATCGCTGCTCCCGTTGGAGTAATCAGTTCTCCCTTCACGTTTTGCAGGATACCGAACGAAAGATGGTAAGAGCTCAGAATCTGCGCGGTAGCCGGAACGGGGACCGGAAGCAGTCCGTGCTGGCACATAACCGTGCCGGTTCCTTCCGAAAGATCCGTAACGATCACATCGGTTATCCCCAGATTGTCGATACAGACTGCAGCTGCCGCGATATCGATGATAGAATCCACCGCCCCGACTTCATGAAAATGAACACGCTCGATCGTTTCTCCGTGTACTTTGCTTTCCGCCTCAGCCACAACCCGGAAGACTCTAAGCGCAAGAGACAGCGCCCCCCCGGTCAGATCACCGGATCGGAGGATCCTCTCAATATCTGCCAGATTGCGGCCGTGATGGTGATGGTGACCGTGCCCATGGTGGTCATGATCATGATCATGGCATCCGTGCTTATGTTGGTTATGATCATGGTGATCATGTCCATCATGGCCGTGATCATGGCTGCCGTGATCAAGATGGGAATGATCCTGATGATCGTTCTCATGGCAGTCACTCCCATGATGATCATGATCCGGCTCAGAAGCATCCCCCGCTGAGAACCGATCCGGGTGAAGATACGCCATATCATGATCATGATTCTCATGTTCCGAATCAAGCACAACATCAAAATCACATGCATCCAGAGCAGACCTTTTCACCCTGCTGATTGCAACCTGCGCACCTTCAAGCTGCAGGCTGTCAATCGCCCTGAGCAGCACATCCTGGTCGGCCCCAAGATCAAGAAGCGCGCCGACAGTCATGTCTCCGCTGATTCCCGAAGACGCGTTCAATACAAGAATCTTCTTTTCCATCCCTCTCTCCTCTCCAGACAACGCTTCCGACGGTTATCTCAGTCCTGACAATTGTTCCTTAAGGAAACACTGATGATATCAGCATTTCACTCATAACTGAACGCTGACCTGCACAGGTCATTCAGGCTGCACAGGTCACAGTGAGGCTTTGTTCTGGCAGTGCAGATCTGCCGCCCATGGAGCACCAGCCGATGGCAGAATACATTGCCTTCCTCCGGCGGTATGAGATTCCACAGCTGCATCTCCACCTTTTTCGGATCCTTTTCAGGAGATTTCGGGTCCTTCTCATTTTTTACCAGACCGATCCGGTTCGCAAGACGAATGCAATGTGTGTCTGTGACGATCGCAGGTTTTCCAAATACATCTCCCATTACAAGGTTCGCGCTTTTCCTGCCTACTCCCGGCAGCTTCAGAAGCTCTTCAAAATCATCCGGTACCTGTCCGTCATATTGTTCCATCAGCGTCCGCATACATGCGCTGATGTCCCTCGCCTTGCTTTTTCCCAGACCGCAGGGACGTACGATTCTTTCAATCTCGTCCGGATCAGCCGCAGCCAGAGCCTCGACAGACGGAAATTTTCCGTAAAGAACAGGGACAATTTCATTCACTCTCGCGTCTGTACACTGCGCCGCAAGCCGGACACTGACAAGCAGTTTCCAGGCATCGTCATATTCCAGCGTACAGTCTGCATCCGGATAAGCTTCAGCAAGACGGTTTATTACTGCCCGTGCCAGTTCTTTCCTTTTCATATACCATATCTCCTGTCAAATCTCGATGTGGCAATCTCTTTTTCTGTCTAAGGATCTGTTCCTGAGGAAACACTGATACTGTCAGCGTTTCCCTATGAAAAAACCTTCATCCCGAAAGATGAAGGTTTTCGAGGCGCCAACCAGAATCGAACTGGTGATAGAGGTGTTGCAGACCTTTGCCTTACCGCTTGGCTATGACGCCGCATATTCTATTCATGACCCCTACGGGATTTGAACCCATGTTACCGCCGTGAAAGGGCGGTGTCTTAACCGCTTGACCAAGGGGCCTTGCATTCCGTCAG
>CAJOQO010000085.1 GCA_905236545.1 uncultured Lachnospiraceae bacterium | reverse complement strand
TTGAAGATACCCAGATCATGAAGATTCAGATCCAGGATCTGGAGCTTAGCATGGAAATTGTCGAGGGCTCTGAAAATGAAGGATCACTCTACGGTTTCGTCGTATTTTCTGAAGATAAGCAGGATCTCCTGGATCAGTTCAATACAGGCCTTGCCAATATCGTTGCAAATGGCACCTATGAAGAGATTATAGCAAAATACCTTGGCGAGGAAGCTGCACAGAAGGCAGCTGCCTCTCTTGACGTATAACGGTCGGCATCAGGGGCTTTTTTCTCTGCCGGGGCACTCATGGTTCCGGTTTCGTCCGGGAATCATTCCCATCGTGTATTGTAAGCTGCGGGAACGGAACTTCGATTCCGTTCCTGCGGAACAATAAATACACCTTTCGATTGAACGCAATCGTTACCAGAGTACGATTCACTTCTTTGCATTTTACCTTTATCAGCAGAACCACTCCATTGTCATCCAGACGGCGTACACCCATATATTGCGGTTCGCCGATCATCTCCGGGATTCTCCCTTCCGGTTTCGCAAACTCTTCCCTGAGCAGCTTCTCAACTCTCTCCAGATCCTCCTTATAGCAGATCTGAAACTCCATCAGGATGCCGGTAGGATTCACTGACAGATGGAGAACATTCTGAATCTCTTTATTCGGGATGATCTTTACATCCTCTGTGGAACTGTCATATATTTTCGTCATCCGGATCCCAATCTCTTCCACGACCCCTCTGAAGCCGTCGATTCTAATGATATCACCTACCTGGATATTCCCTTCCACCAGGAGAAACAGGCCGGCGATGATGTCCCCGACAAGACTGTTTGCTCCGATGCCAATGATCACCGACACAATCCCTGCCGATGCCAGCAGCGTTGACGGCTCCATTCCAAAATTGACCAGGCAGCGGAAAACGATATAGAAAACAATCACATAAGATACCAGACTGACCAGCATCCTGATGACAGTCTCCACCCTGACCGAAACCATCGTTGTCATCAGATCCCTAAATCTGTGCAGCAGGAACAGGATCAGTCCGCACTCAAGCACGATGAACAGCGAAGCGGTCAGCGCAAACACATTCAGCCCATGCTCCCAGTTTCCGCTCAGGACATATTTCAATATGCTTTCTCCCACCGCATCCCGTAGGAAATAACGCATCAGAAGGAGAAGGGCCGCAAAGAACGCAACGCCGATTATAAGAATGCGGAAAACCTTATGCTCTGGTGTCTTCTCCCTGCCTGAGGAAGAGCGTGCCGTCTTCGGCATGGTTTTGACTGATTTTTCCGGCCGCTCCTCATCCGGCTCAGCTTCACCCGCCTCTTTCGGGCAGGTATACAGCCACAGCCCGGTCAGAAGCAGAATGGCAAGTGCCGCAAGCGCTGCTTTCACGGATACCGGCAGGCGCTGCTTAAATAGTTTCTCATCCCGGATCGCGAGAAAGATCAGGCCATTTTCATACTTTCCGGTCACCGCGTAATAGGTTTCCTCATTCAGCTGTATATACTTGCAGAGATTGTCCTGAAGGTCGCTTTTCTTCAACCCGTAATCCAACGCATTTTTCCCTGTCAGATTGCTGTCAGGATGCCATATGAACTCTCCGCTGTCAGCATCCACTGCAAACGCTATACCACCCTCTCCAGGCTGAACCGTCTTCAGGGTGCCGCTCATATCATTTGTTAACTGTACAACTCTCAGAGCCTCCAAAGTATTCTTCACGCTGAGATAACCGGTAATGATGCTGTTCTTTCCCCGGAGCGGTGTCGTAGCATGGATGATTGAGTTATTCGTGGATGCCGCGCCTTCCTCTTCTTTTGCCGCATTGACAGCATCAGGCGAATACGAGGAAGAAGCGAGTATCGTGTTTCCATCCTCATCAATGACTGATATGTTATCCAGCGTCAGAAGAGACTCCAGCATATCCAGAGTCTGAGTCGTCGCTTCTTCCGGATACTTCTCAAGAAACCAGCCGGCCAGCTTTGCCAGTTTCTCACTTCCATCGGCACATGACTTCCGGACTACTTCCAGCAAATGCCCCTGCGACTTCAGATCTTTCTCGATCTTATCAATCTGCTGTGTACTGTTCTTTGTCCAGCTGCTCATCAGATAGAGCGTCTGTACATAGAACGAACTCAGGAAGATGACCACCGTACAGAAAACCGTGAAGGTCAAAAGCTTTGTCTTCCTGCTGCTTTTAAATCTCTGTTTCATAAAAGGCAGGAACCCTTTTCCGGCCGTAACCTTTTTCTGCTTCAGAAGCAGGACAGCGTAATACATAAGATCGGCGGCAAGAATTCCGAATAACAACCAGAGCGCAATACCGGTTATCTCCCTTCCGCGCGTCAGTTCCCGGGCCGGAACCGCGCACACGACCCACGCGTCCTGATCACTGAAATATACAGGATACAGATACATGTCCTGTCCGTTTACCTTCTCCCGGACAAACTCACCATCCCGGATCTGTTCCATATCCATTCCAAGGGTGGAAACATCCTTACCCTTGAAGGCTGTATTATCAGGATGATAATACAGGATTTTCCCCGTCTTATCTGACCATACAAACGCATATCCGTCTGATCCGATCACTTCATTCTTCAGGATATAGTTCCAGGTATCGGTCTGATCCTCATACATCATCTGCATCACACCGTAATCATTGATCACGCACGCAGTCTGATCATCGATCATCATCGAATAAAGGATCGGGAAACTGTTGCTCACTCTATAGTAGCTCTCATCCCAGGTAGAATCGATGTCCTGCGATGCGTTGTCTTCTTCGGTCTTTTCTGTCTCAGTCTGCCCGGTCTGGGCCCCGGTCCTGTTTTTCAAAATGAAAGGAGCAGAGCGCAATTGTCTGTTCTCATCCGAAAATGAATAAATTGGCAGTTTTGCCATCTCATATGTGTCGAAGGTCTGAAACAGAGGAGCGTACGTTTCATCCTTCAAGTCCTGAAAAAAGTCCTTGCTGGAAACGTGGATATTCCCGTTCCGGTCCACAAGCATGATGTCCTGCGCGCCGGTCAGGCTGGTCATCTCATTCAGAAACTCCTCTGATGATACCTGATCCGCCAGTAATTCAGGATCCTGCTCCATAGCATACATCATTAAAAGGAAGTATGCCTTGTGGAGCCTGTCCGACCAGTTCTGCATGGCCTTTCCGCTCATCTCATTGGACGTGAATGCACTGCAGATATAGCTGCTGTTCTCCTTCATCTCTTCCTGCAGGGAAAGCAGGGTCATACGGGACTGAAACATCAGAAGGATACAGCCGAACAGCACAATACCGGCTATTCCGGTCAGAATGGTCAATCTGATTCTTAATGTAGCTCTGTCTTTTCTTTGCATTTCTTTTTCTTTCAGTTTTTCCTGCTGTTGCTTCCCTGAGCAAACCCGGATTCAGGATGGTATTCTGAAACGTCAACATTCAGGCCGCCAGGTCATCCGTCAGGCTTGATTTCGCAAGGCATCTCTCATACATCTTCCGCGTATCGGTGTATCTTCCGTAGTAGCTGCTGTTCATTATAATACAAACATATTGATCCTCCTGGATCTCGAATGATGAGACCAGGCAGCCGCCGGCTTTGGATGTTGTTCCAGTTTTGATTCCGGTTGCGTCTTTGATATAGTACCCGCTGTCTTTATGAAGAAGCTCATTGCTGTTTCTGACCTTAATGGTTGTTCCCATCTCACTGTCCAGCACAGCTTCCGGCATTGCGCATATTTCAGCAAGAAGCGGCTGTTTCAGAAATGCCTGGGCGATCACCAGAATATCCTGGGCTGTCGACATCTGCCCCTGCGCGTCATAGCCATCCACATTGACTGCCGTCGTATGCTCTGCCCCCAGAGAAGCAGCTTTATTATTCATTGCCTCCACAAAGTGTTTAATTGCTTCCGGAGGATCATACCCCCAGTCATCTTTCAGTTTCTTTCCGCAATAAGCCGCCAGGACGTAAGCCGCATCCGCGCCGGATGCAAGAAGCATTCCTTCCAGCAATTCCCGGACTGTCAGTCTCATCGGAATATGAATCCCTGCCCTGGAGGCATCATAGGGAACCAGGAACAGTTCCAGGCCTGCCATGACCTCTTCATCCGGATCAGCAATGTCCAGGACGGTAAGCGCAGTAAGCATCTTCATGGTCGAAGCAGGATAGATCAGCTTCTCACTGCCCCGGTCGAAAAGAATCTCGTCTGTATTAAGGTCCTTTGTAAGGCTGACCAAAAGCACATTCGTCGCTTCCAGCCCCTGCGGATCTTCTGCAGTTTCCGCCCCCGGGCTGAAACTGAAAGATATTATCACAATCAAAGACAGTACTGCTGCAGCAATTCGTTTCTTCATACCCTTCCTTTGTTTTTCATCCAGTATCATAATTAAATCTGTTTTAAAGATTTTCTCTACATCTTCGAGCCCATCCGATACCTCAGAAATGTAAATATCATAAGACTTCTCCCCGGATACCATCAGCCAGCGACGTAAACAGTCAATTGTCGTTCTCCTTGATGATGAACTCCGCCGTCTCTGCGCCCGCAAAGATTCCTTTCCTCAGATGGGCGGTTACCTGATATGTTCCCGGATCCTTACATCCCTCCGGCCAGGTCAGCTCGTAATCTTCTTCCTTAAGCTTTTCCCCGTCCAGCCTGACTCTCACCTCCGGTTTTCTGGCCTCGCCGTTATAGGTATAGACGCCGGGGGACAGTTCAATTTCGGGTTTGGCGTAAATATACTTGTCCACGGTCGCGCCTGAAACATAGGGATCCAGGGTCTCCAGGACATCTCTTTCCGTGATTCCCAAAAATTCATTGTATTCGTCATTCACCCAGATCTCCACAGGAAGTCCTTCCTTCTCACAGAGCGAATAATCGTAGGTGACATACTCCGTCTTATTGGCCAGATCCAGAAAGACCTCGTTTTCGCCGGTCTTCAGATCTTTCGCGGTTTCGACCGACGCCTTCATCGTCTCCTCATCAGAGACTATATTCAAAAAGCCCAGTCTTGCTTTCGGATCTTCCTCACTGACCCACTTGAGGTATTTGGCCTCGAAGGAGATCCAGCTGACCTTCCCCTCCATACCTTTTGACCTGACCAGTTTCACCAGTCCACTGACCTGATCCTTCGTATAGTCGCCGTTATTCTTCAGTTCCAGATAGGGATGCAGGGACTTCGCCTTGCACAGATCCAGAAAATCGTCCAGTCTGGCGACCTTTGTCCCCTTGCACTCTTCCATTCCCTTTGTAAAGTCATACTGAAGTGCTTCCTCATAGGTGATCGTGCCGATCTCTATGTCTTCCTGCGCAAGCTCGCTTCCATCCGGATTCCGTGCCATAACGTTGATGTTGGGATTATGCAGAAGGACCGGCACCCCATCCTTCGTGAAGGAGATATCGGTCTCCACGTATTGATATCCCTTCTGGGCGGATAATTCAAATGCCGGAAGCGTGTTCTCCGGAGCCAGAGTATTGTATCCCTTATGGTTGACGCTTTTGAACTCCTCATTCCCGGAGCCGGCAAACGCCGCCTGGGTGAAACAGACCGCCATGCAGACCATCAGCAGCAGCCTGCTGCATAATATAAATGCCCTTTTCATCTTGTTTTTTATCTCCTCTCCCCATGCGAAGCCGCTACAGCTTATCTGCGAATATTCCTGTTATACCCAAAACCCGTAGACGATAGTTTATTCATATCATGATACCATAATAATAATTAGGAAGACAATTCTTCCGGTGGAAACAGGTTTTCCGGATCAGGCATATCCGGGAACAATAAGTCAAGGTACATTTCTTTGAAACAGGAGGAGAACAGATTATGGCAGACGAGAACAAGGTAAACGCTGACGGACAGAATCTTGAAGATCTAATCCATTTTTGTATTTATCTATAATACACCGTATCAACTATTCACAGCCCCTCCACCCACAGACCTCAGACCATCCGTGCTTCGCACGTATACCGCGTCTTACGACGCTCCTGTCTGAGGTTG
>CAJOQO010000084.1 GCA_905236545.1 uncultured Lachnospiraceae bacterium | reverse complement strand
TGAACTGAAGAACCCCGCCGTCATCGTAGACTGCAATCATTCGAATTCCAACAAGATGGCGCAGGAGCAGATCCGCATCTCCCATGAGATTCTTCACAGCCGCGCATACAATCCGGAGCTGAAGAAACTCGTCAAAGGCCTGATGATCGAAAGCTATCTCATCGGCGGCAGGCAGGATGCCATCACCGGACCGGAACACATCTATGGAAAGTCCATCACGGATCCCTGCCTTGGCTGGGAGGATTCCGAAAACCTGATCCACTACATTTATACCCGGTTATGAATCAGGTCTGCTGCGACCAGTCGCAGCGGCGCCGGGACAGATTCGGATTGTAGGCAGGGTCTCCTTCCTTCAGGAGCCTTGCCCTCTTTTTTCTGAACAGGGCCTTCTCCGCGGCAAACCTCTTTTTCTTTTCCTTTGTGTCCTCTGCCCCGCGGGTCAGCGACTCATGGTGGATCATGACCGCGGAAGGCTCAAACACGATCCGGTATCCCCTGTCTCCCAGGCTCAGGCAGAAGTCCACATCGCCCAGCGCGACGCTGAATTCATTCGGGAAGCCACCCGCCTCCCGGAAGGCGGTTCGCCGGACCATCATACAGGCTGCGGTCACAGCGCTGATATCCTGGGTCAGAACGGCACGTCCCATATACCCGGGATCATTTCCATCCTCTGCGACCATCATCGATCCGGCAAATCCCATGATCCCCGTAACGATTCCTGCTGACTGCACTCTTCCGTCCGGATACAGAAGCTTCGGCCCCGCCGCTCCGATTCCCGGTCTGCTCACATGAGCCAGGAGACGCTCGATCCAGTCGCCCGTACGCACTGTCACATCGTTATTCATCAATATCAGGTATTCCCCGGCGGCCTGCCTGGCCCCTTCATTGATCACTCTCGAAAAGTGAAACTCCTTCGGATAGCGTACAATGCGCGCTTCTTTTTTCTCCTCCAGTTTCCGGTACAGATCAAAGGTCTGCTTCTGTCTGGAATTGTTCTCTACAACAATTATTTCCAGATTCTTCCAGGTTGATCTTTTACGGATCGACTGGATACAGTTTTCGAGCACGGACGCATGATCCCTGTTCGGGATGATGATCGAAACGAGCGGCTCTCCCTCAATCTCATAAGCAACATGAAACGTTCCCGGAAGCGGTCCGTCTTCCACAGATCCTCTGCAGCCTCTGTCCTTCAGATCCGTTTCGAGAACGGCACGCATCGTGTTCAGCGGGCCGGGCGATGCTTCCCCCGCGTTCCGCCCCGGTTCTGCCGGCTTGCGCCTTGTACGGGAATTCCACTTTGCATAGCTGCTTTGCAGACGCTCCTCTGTTCTTGTCCGCGGCGCGCGGGAATTTCTCCTTGGCCTTGCCTGAGCTTCCCCGGCAGACGCACTCCGGGACAGCTTCGGTGTATCGGCAGCCTTTTTCCGGGTGGAAGCTCCGGCCTGCTCTCCCTCTCCCGGCGTCCTGCCTGTTTCAGGGATCCCGGCATTCTCCGCCCATGTATGACACAGCACCTTCGCGACATGCCCGACGCCTCCCAGCTCATCCGCGCGGCGTGTGCAGCGCAGGATCAGCGCATAGCGGTACGCAGGATCCGAAATCGTTGTCTGTGTCGGGATCAGATTCTGTCCGCCTTCCCGGTAGAAGCTGCGGATCACGCCTACCCTCACCAGAAACAGAGAACCGATATAATTGCAGGAGCGAAGGAAATCCGGATTGTAATCCGGCTTGAACAAAGGGGCGCTGAAGCTTAACGATCCATTCTTTCTCTCATAGGAATCCTCGTCTGTATAGACCGCGTCGGCTCCGCCCTGAATCGCCTGGATCATCTCGAAGACAGCGTTTCTTTCCATCAGGTCTCCTGCCTGCAGAAAGGTCAGATAATCCTCATCGTCAATCTGCGAGTTCAGTGCCTGGGAGAGAAAGACATAAGGATACGTCGAATTCCGGACAGAGCGGACCGTCTCGGATCTGAGAGCGTTCGCCCTGTCGTCAGTGCAGTCTCCCGGCGGATCCGCGATCAGAACATAAACCTTTGGCATACGGGAAAAGAGAAGCTTTCTCTGATATCCGGCCTGGAAAGAAGAGATTTTCTGCTGGCAGATCCATTTCTGATAATCGAAGTGTTCGTCTTTTACTTTTTCGACCGCATGCGCGGTGAATTCCTTCAGGCCGCGCTTTCTCAGGTAGCGGAATCCTTTTCCGGCCGCATGATCCGGTTCTATCCTACGATCCATTCCCATTCCCCTTTTCCAGACTTTCTTTTTCAGGAACTTCAGCGGAGACTGCTGCTCATCCCTGCGCCATCCGCAGATACTTCAGGTAAGGTTTCACTCCCTCCCGAAGATCATCCCGGCAGGTCCAGCTCCTCCCCTGAAGCGTCAGAGACGGACTGTAAAAGGGATCCCCCATCTCCAGTTCCCTGCTCCACCGCCTGACAAAGATTCCTATCTCCCGGTGAAAACGCTCTACCTTCTCCGGAGAATCCTCGTATCCCCGGGACGCCGACTCATAGTGCGTCAGGCACGCGCCGGGACACATCAGCACATTCCGTCCTTCTTTGCGGAGTCGCATGCACAGATCGACATCATTGAATGTAACTGCCAGTGACTCATCCATCCCGCCTGCCGCTTCCCAGACAGATCTGCGCAGCATCATGCATGCGCCGGTAACCGCGCTCACATTATGAGTATGGGACAGGACAAGCCCCGGATAGGGGGCCGAATACTGTTCAAGCAGCTCTCCCTCCCACGCGTGTCCTGCGATCCCGCCATGTCCGAGGATGATTCCGCCGTGCTGCACGCTTTTGTCCGGGTACAGCAGAAGAGCGCCGGCTGCACCCGTCTCAGGCTCTGAAGCCAGCGTCTGAAGAAGGGCGATGCTCTCCGGTTCCAGAATCTGCGTATCATTGTTCAGAAGCAGGAGATACTCTCCTTTCGCCTGCGATGCCCCGTAATTATTGATCGCCGAATAGTTAAACGGTCTGTTCCACTCCAGGATCCTGATCCTGGGATCCTCCTCCCGGAGATGACGGTACAGCTCAAATGTACCGGCCATGGAGGACTGGTTCTCCAGGATCACGATCTCCAGATTCGTCCAGGTATTGTTCCTTCGCAGGGAATCTACGCATTTTTCAAGATCCTGCGCATGATCCTTATTCGGAATCAGGACACTGACCAGCGCCTCGTTTTCCCGCGTATGGCTCATGACATGGCCGGAAGCGGAAGACGCCTCCCTGCCGAAGGCACGAGGAGAGATCTCTCCGGCTGCGGGCATCTCCATCGTTCCCTGCGTATGGTACAGAATCTTCGGAATATGCCTTATGGAACCGCCCGGACCTGCCGTCCTGCCTGTCTTTGATCCCAGGCAGATCTTCTTCAGA
>CAJOQO010000083.1 GCA_905236545.1 uncultured Lachnospiraceae bacterium | reverse complement strand
GGCCGAAGGCGTCTGCAGCTTCACATCCGAAGGACAGCGCGTCCACACAGCCAAGGGAATCGAGGAGGCGGACTCCGCCCTTCGCAAAGTATTCCGCGCTTCCGGCAGCGCTTCTGACCGGAAGCTCCAGAACGAGGTCGGCTCCGGCTTCCAGGGCCATGCGGGCGCGGATCCATTTGTCGATCAGCGCAGGCTCCCCGCGCTGCAGGAAGTCAGGGCTCATAACCACGATCACATAGTCAGCGTCCGCCTCTTTGCGTGCCGCGTTCAGGTGAAAGGCATGGCCGCAGTGGAAAGGATCGTATTCCGCGATAATACCGACTGTTTTCATGATTCTGTACAGTTCCTTATCGATAACCGTCAGGATACGCTTTGCTTCCGGCCGGAACAACGCCGCATAAGAGAAAGGCTCCGGCGCGGAAGAGCCGGGCAGGGATTCCCTGCCCGGCTGTGCTGCGTCTCAGGATCCGCAGAGAAGCGGTTTACAGATCTACGGAGCCTGCTTCCTTTCCGTTGATTACATAGTAAGCTTTGCTTTCTTCAGATTTCAGATAGAGGTGAAGTTCCCTGACGTCTTCTTTATGATTCTCTTTCCAGCATTTTTTTGCGGCTTTTGAGACATCAGCGACATCTACGGATTTGCCGTCAAACTGAAGAACAACGTTAACGACCGGTTCGGTTTTTGCTGCCATTTGAATTCTCCTTCACAGATCTTCGCCCGCTGATGCGCAAAACGCGGATGCACAGGCAGCCGCATGGGTGTGAAGCACGGTTCTGGCGAATCAGCGGGGTGGAGTCGGACCGCTTCAGCGATCCAACCGTACAGGTGTAATCCTTTGTTACCACGACATATTACAGTTCTCATGCACGGATGTCAACTTGCCGGAAGAAAGACGTTACAGGCCACGTCCGGCTGCAGATCCCCCCGCCCCTTTCTGACAGATACAAAACAAGGATTGATTGATCAGCATATTGTGTGTTAAGATGAATAAGTTTGAAATGCATTGTACGCACGGATCGAACTTGTTATCGTATGGAGGTTGGTCGGATGTCGCGAAGACAGGACAGCAATCCGCTGATGCAGATGAGCCGGAGAGGTCCCAGCTGGGGAAAGGTTCTGGGAATCACACTGTGTGTGATCCTGGGGGTCGTTGTGGCAGGCAGCATCGGGATCTATTACTTTGGGCATAATATGATTACCCGGATGAATTACCAGGCCGATGAGGATGTAAAGCAATTTGAGACGCTTCCGGAAGAGGCGATGGAGAAGAATACCGAAGTGGAGGCGGTCGGGACGGTTCTGAACGAGTCGGAGCTTGAGAGCATTCACATAAAGATGAATCAGGCTCAGACGGCCAGGGATGAGGATGTGATCATGGATCAGTCTGTCTACAATGTCCTGATTGTCGGCGTGGACAGAGTGGACAAGAGCTGGAACGGAAACTCGGACAGCATGATGCTCGTGTCCCTGAACAATGACAAAAAGCGTGCCAGCGTAATCTCCCTGATGAGGGATACCTATGTGGAGATTCCGGGTCATGATTACAACAAGCTGAATTCCGCCTATGCCTACGGCGGCGGACCTCTGCTGTGCGATACGGTGGAAGAGAATTTCCGCGTTCCGGTAGAGCGTTATGTGGCGATCGACTTTGAGAATCTTGTGGATGTTGTGGATGCGCTCGGCGGAGTTGAGCTGGAGTGGACAGCGAATGAAATTGAGGTCGCGAACGGCTATATCAAGGATATGTGTGAGCGTGTCCTGGATATCCCGTATGAAGAGCATGCGATTCTGCAAGGCCCGGGAAAGATCCTGAGCGACGGCGTCCAGGCGGTTGCCTATGCGAGGAACCGTTTTGTCGGCAATTCCGACTATACCAGGACACAGAGACAGCGCTATGTGATCCAGCAGATGGTTGAAAAGATCAAAACGCTGAGTTCCACCCAGCTGCTTGGATTCGTTCAGAAGGTGCTTCCGCTTGTCACGCATAATCTGCCGGAGAATGAGATCTGGTCTCTGGTGTGGGATGCTCCTTCGATCCTGAAGTATGATATTGTCATGGACCGTGTGCCCTATGACGGGCAGTATGACGAGATTGAAGTTGGCGGCCAGGGGATGCTGGTTCCTCACTGGGATTCGACGATCATGCAGATGCACAGAACCATCTATGGCGACGGAGCTGTCAGCGCGAATACGGACAATGACATGGATACCTCGAAGTATGAACTGACGGATGAATACATGGAGCTGACAGGCGGAACGGGAACCCTCTTCCCGGAAGGGTATATCGGAGAACTGGCGACAGAGGATCCGGATGAAACGGATAAAGCGGGTCCGTCAGACAGGCAGGCTTAGCTGACTGGATCATGAGCAATTCCAGGGGGTGCTGAATCATTACAGAAACGGAACAGGAAATAAAACAAAAGGAGCATACCGGTCAGGGGATGCTCCTTTTTATCTCCATTTTATGAACAGCCGTCAGGCTTATGCAAAAGACATTGTTACAGCAGCGGGATGCCGGCGCGGCGGCACTGCGTGACTGTCTCATCATCCCACACACTGGCCTGCACCTCTCCGATGTGAGCGGAACCGAGGATCAGCATACACAGGCGGCTCTGACCGATCCCGCCGCCGATGGTATAAGGAAGATCTCCTGCCAGGAGCGCTTTGTGGAACGGAAGCGAGCGGCGTTCATCACAGCCTGCTTCCGTCAGCTGCCGGTCCAGGCTTTCCGGACTGACCCGGATCCCCATGCTGGAAAGCTCATAGCTGATATTCAAAGTGCTGTTCCAGAAAAGAATGTCGCCGTTCAGATCCCAGTCGTCATAGTCGGGCGCCCTGCCGTCGTGCCTTTCACCGGAGCGCAGCTTCTTTCCGATCTGCATGAGGAAAGTGGTACCGTTCTCATAAACAAACCGGTTTTCCCGCTCTTTTGGGGACAGATCCGGGTAGAGATCCTCCAGCTCCTGGGCGGTGACGAAGGTGACGTCCGGCGTGTGAAGCGGAAGCTCATAAAGCTGCGGGAACTGCGCGTGAAGATTCATCTCGGCGGCACAGACCGCGGATACGATGGCGCGTACCGTACGCTGAAGGTACTCCAGAGTACGGTCCTCCCTGCGGATCACCTTCTCCCAGTCCCACTGGTCCACGTAGATCGAGTGGAGATTGTCAAGCTCTTCATCGCGGCGGATCGCGTTCATATCCGTATAAAGGCCCTTCCCGACATGGAAGTTATAGTCTTTGAGTGCCAGTCTCTTCCATTTTGCCAGGGACTGAACCACCTGGGCCTGTGTGCCGGTATCTTTGATATCAAAGGTGACCTTGCGCTCGTACCCGTTCAGGTCATCGTTCAGACCGGTGGAAGCCTCCAGAAAGAGCGGAGCGCTGACACGGTGCAGCTGAAGGGTTGCGGCCAGGGTATCGGCGAACTGGCGCTTGATCACACCGATTGCTTTCTGGGTATCGTACATGGACAGCAGCGGCCGGTAGCCGTCCGGGATATAGATTTTGCTCATTTGTATGGTTCCTCTTTTCCTGATATACTTAGGGAAACGCTTCGCAACAGGTCTTATCAGCAGCAACACAGAATGACTGAGACAGGACACCGGCTTCGGTGCTTTTGACCCCTGCATCATGTCATTATAATTGCATCCCTGTTTTTTTGTAAAGAAAAACAGGAAACGCTGATTCATTCCGTTTTGCAATGCAGCAGGATTGCCGGACAGACGGCCGGGATGATCACCGCGGAAAGGAATGAGATGGCTGGTACAAAAAAGCCGGACGCATCCGGCATGAAGGCACTTCAGGAGGATATCAGGCTGAAAAAGTTCCGCCGGGTATACCTGCTCTACGGAGAGGAGGAGTATCTGGTGCAGCAGTACAGGCGCGAGCTGATCCGCGCCGTCTGCGGGGACGGGGACAGTATGAACCTCAATATTCATCGTGAGGATCATCTGGACTGGAATACCGTTCAGGATGAGATCCTCTCCCTGCCATTCTTCGCGGAATACCGGATGGTGGTTCTGGATGACACAAAACTGTTCCGTCCCGGCCGGAAAACGGGCGGCGGAGCCGGAGATTTTGCGGAGGAGAACGGCGCGGAACCGGAGCCGGATTCCGGGGGCGGCAGCGAGGCTGACCTGAGCGCGGCTGTCGCACAGTTCCTGCCGGGAATACCGGACAGCACGGTTGTCCTGTTTACGGAACATGCGGATGAAAAGAAGCCGGGCGGCCAGAAAGGGAAGACCGCTGTCGATAAAAGAAGCAGGCTGTTCAAGGCTGTCGGGAAATGCGGCCTGGCGGTGTCCTTTTCTACGCCGGACGAACCGGTGCTTCGTAAATGGGTGCTGGCAAAGCTGGGAGCGGAGAAGATCCGTATTACCAATGAGACGCTGGACACGTTCCTGTCCATGACCGGAACGGATATGTCGCATATCAGTACAGAGACACAGAAGCTGATCTCCTGTGCGGGGTATGGAGGAATCATACGGACGGAAGATGTGAAGGAACTGACGAGTGAGATCCTGGAGAGCAGGATTTTCCGGATGCTGGATCTGCTTTCGCTGGGCGACAGAAAAGGAGCGCTTGACCTGTACGATGACCTGCTTCAGGTTAAGGAACCGCCTGTTAAGATTCTCATCCTGATCATGCGTCAGTTTGACCAGCTGATGCTGGTTAGAAGCATCATGGACGACGGCGGCTCGATCGGACGTGTGATGGAGGAACTTGGGACAGGCAGGTGGCAGGCGGACAAGGCGATGCGCCAGGCGGCAGGCTTCTCCCTGGCATCTCTCAGACGCATGGTGGAGGAATGTGCCCGGATGCAGGAGAGGGCGCAGAGCGGACAGATCGACATGCGGCTGGGGCTGGAGCTTCTGATCATGAAAAGCGCACCGGGATGACGGTCCGGTGCGCATGGTTTTTCATTCTGTTTTTATCCGGCTCGCTCAGAGAACCTTCAGCCGATACGGTTCACAGCGCTGGCCAGACGGGAAACCTTGCGGGAAGCGGTATTCTTATGAAGAACACCCTTCTTCGCAGCCTTGTCAATCACAGACGTGGCGTTGAGCAGTTCCTTCGCGGCAAGCTCCTTATCGGAAGCCTCAACTGCTGCGAGAACCTTCTTGGAAGCAGTCTTGATCGAAGACTTGATGGACTTGTTTCTTTCCTGTCTGACTCTGCTGGTCAGAACACGCTTCTTAGCGGACTTAATGTTTGCCAAAACGTACACCTCCAACAATAGATCTATCTATAAAGATTAATAAATACTCATTCGTGCTTGAAAGACGGACACGGACGTTTCAGGCACACATACGGTGGTATTCTAATCCGCGCGGGTGTAAAAGTCAACATCTTCTTGATGTTTTCATTTTCTTCATGTAAACTCGTTACAGGTCACACCCAATGTCATTAACTTTACCTTTCGTTCCTGATCGGCACCCCTTCGCGGACGCCCCTATAGGTCCACTCCGGGGTGCCGGTCAGATCACTTCAGTCTAAAGCTAATGACATTGGGTCACATCCTGCCCCCCTTTTCTGACAGCCACAGGGGCTC
>CAJOQO010000082.1 GCA_905236545.1 uncultured Lachnospiraceae bacterium | reverse complement strand
GTGGGCTGCAGGTTTGCGATGGGGAAGCCATCCGCAGGCCGGAGCTGCAAAAAACAGCTGTCTGTAGGGAAGCCATCCGCAGGCCGTGCTAAGCTTCCGGCTCTGCCACGCGGATCGCCTTCGTGTCAATCTCCTCTCTCAAAGCTTTCACGAACTCATCCACACTCTTCGACCCTTCGTCACCGGCGAAGCGGGAGCGCAGGGAGATCGTCCCATTCTCTTCTTCCTTCGCTCCGACAATGACAGTATACGGAATCCGCTGCATGTGCGCGTCACGGATCTTAAACTTCAGCGTTTCGTTCCGCTCATCCATCGACGCACGGATCTCAGCGTCCTGGAGCTGCTGAGCCACCTTTCTCGCATAGTCCTCGTACTTCTCGGAGATCGGCAGCACTTTCACCTGCGTCGGAGCGAGCCAGGTCGGGAACTGTCCGGCAAAATGCTCGATCAGGATTCCGATGAAGCGCTCAACGGAACCGAACACAACCCTGTGGATCATCACCGGCTGATGCTTCTCACCATCCGCTCCGATGTAGTCCAGATGGAACCGTTCCGGAAGCTGGAAATCAAGCTGGATGGTTCCGCACTGCCATGTTCTGCCCAGGCAGTCTCTGAGATGGAAGTCAATCTTCGGACCATAGAAAGCGCCGTCCCCTTCATTGACGATGTAGTCGAGGCCAAGAGACTCCAGCGCATTTCTCAGTCCATCCGTCGCCAGCTCCCAGTCCTCGTCCGAACCCATGGAGTCATCCGGCCGGGTGGACAATTCGACATAATACTCAAACCCGAACATCTTGTAGACTTCGTCGATCAGCGCGGTGATCCTGCGGACTTCCTCCTGGATCTGTTCCTTTGCCAGCAGGATGTGCGCGTCATCCTGCGTGAAGGAACGCACACGCATCAGGCCGTGAAGCTCGCCGGATTTCTCGTAGCGGTGTACATGTCCAAGCTCCGCGTAACGCAGCGGAAGATCACGGTAGGAACGGCCTTCATTCTGATAGACCAGGATCGCGCCGGGACAGTTCATCGGCTTGATCGCGTAGTCCTCTTCATCCACCTTGAGAGAGTACATGCCATCCTTATAATGATCCCAGTGGCCGGAGGTCTCCCACAGTTTGCGGCTGAGCATGATGGGTGTGTCGATCTGAATATACCCGTTCTTCAGATGCAGTTTCCTCCAGTAGGTCAGCAGCTCATTTCTAAGGATCATGCCGTTCGGAAGGAAGAAGGGCATGCCCGGGCCGTACTCGCTGAGCATGAACAGCCCCATCTCTTTTCCGATCTTCCTGTGATCGCGTTTCTTCGCCTCCTCAATGCGCGCGAGATACGCATCCAGCTCGCTCTTCTTCGGAAATGCGGTTCCGTAGATTCGTGTCAGCATCTTGTTATGTTCATCGCCTCTCCAGTAAGCGCCGGCGATGGAGGTCAGCTTGAACGCCTTGACCGGCTTCGTGGTCATCAGA
Source organism: uncultured Lachnospiraceae bacterium (assembly GCA_905236545.1). Lineage (GTDB taxonomy): Bacteria > Bacillota > Clostridia > Lachnospirales > Lachnospiraceae > Porcincola. Next base: position 7,380 of record CAJOQO010000082.1, on the reverse strand, counting down.
TGCGGACCGGCGCACAGGTCTGTGAATTCTCCCTGGGTGTAGAATGAGATTTCCGCATCCTCCGGAAGATCTTCGATCAGCTGAACCTTGTAGGGTTCGCCCTTCTCCCTGAAATATTCGATCGCTTCCGCCCTCGGCTTCGTGAACCGGGTAAGCTCCAGATTCTCCTTTGCGATCTTCTTCATCTCAGCCTCGATCTTCTCGAGATCCTCATTTGTCATCTGCCGGTCGGATTCGATGTCATAGTAGAAGCCATGGTCAATCGATGGCCCGATCGCAAGCCTGACTTCCGGATACAGGCGCTTAATCGCCTGTGCCATCATGTGGGAGGCAGTATGGTTAAATGCATGCTGTCCTTCAGGGCTGTCGAAGGTGTACAGATTCAGCGTACTGTCCTTATCGATCACAGTGCGCAGATCAGCTGTCTCTCCGTTGACCTCAGCCACGCATGCGGCGCGGGCAAGTCCTTCGCTGATATCCTTCGCGATATCGATCACCGCCATCGGCTGCGTGTATTCTTTTGTCGATCCATCTTTCAGCGTAATAATCATTCTGCTTCCTCCTCTTTTTCCTCTTTTCCGGCTGCTGCCGGAAGATCTGCGCTCTCCCGCGATTTTTCAAAGCCCTCAGCCGCCGTATCCTGTGCCTGTTCCTGCCCGGACGCTTCGCCGGAGCCTGGCTGCGTCTCCTGCCCTGGCCCTTCCCCGCCCGCGGCAAGGGCCTCCCGGGTCAGCTCGTCCATCTCACCGTTCTCCTCATTCCCAAAGGTTGCCGCTGCCTTCTCCGTCAGATACCTGGTGTGCTTACGGAGCAATGACACTCCTGATACGATCACGCCCGCGGTCGCCGCAGCGACTGCAAGTGCTGCTTTTCTTTCCAGTCTGTTCATAGTGATTCCTGTTCCTTTCTCTGTTGCTTTACCACGCTGTCTTGAAAAAATGTCCCTGCTGCAGTTTTGCAGCAGGGACGATCCTTACCGTGGTTCCACCGTGGTTGCCGAAGCTGTCGCACCGGCGAGCAGCTTCTGAAGCTCCTCTTCCAGTTCCTTTGTCAGGCCATGACACTTCTTGAACTTCCTGCCGCTTCCGCACGGACATGGATCGTTGCGGCCGATTTTCTTCGGCTTCACGATGGTATTCATCTTCTTTGCCTCAAGATAGAGCTGCTTCCGGGTATCCTCATCGAAGATCGCCTCCCACTGGGGCAGCCCGTACAGCCAGTCCGCCCTGGCGTCAACCATGTTCTTATAGAGCTTCTCCTTATCAAAGGCAAGAGAAACCTCGGTGTCCTCATCCATCGTATCGATCGGATTCGGTTCCTTCAGAGAATCATTGATCCCGTCCAGGAATCCGGTCATCGTCTGGATGTCGATCCCGTATTTCCCGGCAAGCTCTTTCACGGTACCCTTCACTTCGGTATCCGGATCCTCCAGAAGCTGCTTATAGATCTCCTTCTCCTTCTCAAAATATTCATCCCAGAAGGCTTTCATCTGCTTCTTGTCTGTCTGCGCATTATAAGCAGTCTGTCTCCATGTCTCCAGTAAACTCATCTCGTTTTACCTCTTTATCGTAATATTGATTAACCCGCCAAAAGCTGATTACGGATGATTCCGCGCTTCGCGCTCCTTACCCGGAACACTGTCAGATTGCATCAGTATACTCCATCTCAGGAACGGATTCAAGACTGCCCTGGTTTGTGATACACTGTATCCGGGCTTCACATTACAGGTCAGGGTGTGGCCTGTAACGACTTCACTGCCCGGATGCCGGAGCATCCGGCGGAATCCTAATCCTGAAAAGGGGGGACATTTTCATGAAAAACAGGGATCATCTGAAACGCATCATGGCAATGGCAGGCGTGATTCTCATCTTCGCGATCTGGATCGCCACCTTCGTGGTCGGCGTCACCGAAGGTCCGAAGAAGCTTCTGACCGCTCTGTTCGTCCTTTCTGTCATCGTTCCCGTTCTGCTGTACGCGATCATCCTGGTGGCCCGAATCGTATCCGGAAAGCCTGCCACCGATGAGATCGACGCCGCGATCCGCAGCGGCAGGATGAACGTTCCCCCGCAGGCCGGTTCCCCTGAGGGCGAAGGTACGGACGAGAAAGGGCATGAGCCGTGAATCAGCGTTTCCTTAATCTGGTACAGATCCTGAAATCCGGCGCAGGTCCTAATCTATGTAAGGGATTTTCCCCGGGTACTATTCGGAAGAAAAGACAGGCAAAATGCATAAGTCAGTTCTGAACAGATCCTAATCTCCGTACCGGAAGATCGTATATCCCGCGACGACTCCGACCTGTCTGCACCCGGCCCGCACCAGAAATCCTCCATTCGCCAGATGTTCCTCCACAACGAGGTACCGGGTACCGGTTTCCTCCATCGCCTCCTGGAATTCCTGCGAAGTCAGATCCGGATCCTTTCCGTACATGGCGTCCAGAACCTGCTTTCTTCTCATATAGCGCTTGTGTGATGCATCGTAGGAAATTCCGGTTGAAGTATTCCCCTCGTAGAAAAGCCGGAGGTTCCGGTTGAACAGGAGACGGATGGTCGGATCATACTGCCGCACCGAGAATTCGATCCCATAGGGGAACACACACAGCGGATACTGTTTTCCGCTCCACTTAAGCCATTTCTTTGAATTCCGGTCCGTTATCCCGGCAAGCTTTTCTGCGGCCTTCTGATAAGCGGCCGTCTTCTCATAGTCCTCATGAATCGCATCGCACAGAACGGGAACTGCCCCGTCCACCTTGTATACATTCGTGGGAATACGCACATTCGGAATTCCCGGGTTGAGCGGGATGATGAATGCCATCCCCCCCAGAATCACCGCAAATACGGCTGCCTGTACCAGTTTTCTGCGAATGGATCCCACCACCCTTGTCAGCCAGTATGCCGCTCCGAAGGTGATCGGAAGGATCCAGAAAAACCGGTAGTAGACTGTGGTCATTCCGAACTTTGGAATCAGCGGCCTGACCAGGAACGGGTTCATAACCGTCAGGAGGCACAGCAGCACGATGGACAGAAACATCCACAGGATGCTGGAGGAATCCGGCAAAGGGCTGTCCTCGTATTTCCCCGGAACATAATCCCTGGCGTCCACCACCTCCAGCGGAGGATCCTTTTTTTTGCGCTTCATGATAACCGCAGCGATTCCCACGGCGATTCCCACGACAAAGATCAGCGCGATGGGCCAGGATGCGCCGAGGTATTCCTTCAGGCAGGCCCAGACAAAGGCCAGTCCGTATTCTTTGATCGTTATTCCTGCCATCCTCTCACCTCCAGGTTCTGAGCACAAATACGCCGTGCTGAATCAGATAGTAGACCGCCGCCCACACAAAAACAGGAAGGCAGGCACACAGAAGCGAAGGAAGCTGTTTCCATTTTCCCCGGATCACAATCAGCGGCAGAAGCGCCGTAAGGCTCACGGCCAGGGTCATGATGCTGCTTGCGGAAAAGCACACCGACGCTGCCATGATCCAGAACAGATCACGCATCGGGTCTTCCCGGATCTCCCGCCACAGTCCGGCGCAGACCGCAAGCGCGGCGGGTATGGCGACATTCACGATCAGAGACTTCCCTTCATAGGATCTGGTGAACAGAAAGATTCCGGGCATGTAGATCGTTGAAGAAAGCACATTGACGGCAAATACCATCACCACGAACAGATCCGCTCTTTTCCGGCTGTAGGAGCCTGGCCTGTTCCTGATGGAGCGCACTTTGGCACCCCTTTCCTCGTGATCCGGAAACAGAACCAGACCCAGCTCATAGACGCTGATAAAGCTCATAATGACATTGATCAGGCTCATGACGCTGCGCGCCTGTACGATTACGGGAAGGCCTTTCACGAGGGAACTGATCACCGCATTGTGGTACGGAAAACAGTTGAGCGCATAACGGGACTTGAAGCGCAGGATGCGTGTGCCCGTGGACGGATCGAATCTTCCGATCGTGTTGGTGGCAAGAGCGGTCGACGCGGTTCCCACATACCAGCCCGAATCCGCGGACGCGTCATAATACAGCAGGACGAATACGCAGGATGCCGCCAAGGCCAGAAGCATGAGGATCACCGTACCCCCGTGCAGCTTCAGGCGGTACCGCAGCGAGTTCATCGCCTGGATCCAGCTGCGGTATCCAAAGAACAGGCCAGCCAGAATCGCTCCGCCGGCAATGACTGCCATCAGCACCGCAAGTGTCCGAAGCGGCAGCAGTGTGACCTCGCAGATCAGACAGACCACCTCAAAGATACCGAAGTACACAAAGTACCCGATCCAGGCGGCATGGCTGAGAGAGTATTCTTCCCTGCCGCGGATCTTCATAACGATGGATCCGATGCAGAGAAATAAAAACATCTGAACGACAAGCGCCGCTGCAGCCAGCAGCATTATCTTCATGCCCGTGCCTCCTTGTCCTCTTCAAAATACGGATCATTCCTGAATGATTCAGAGATACCGATCAGGCAGGATTTCTGTAGATACAGAGGTTCCGATCACGCAGGATTTCTGTAGATACAGACGTTCCGGTTACGCAGGATTTCTGTAGATGATGTCTTCCCTGCCGGGACCATTTGAAACCATTGTAATCGGGAATCCGATCTTCTGCTCGATAAACTCGATGTATTTCCTGCAGTTTTCGGGCAGCTCTTCATACCTGCGGATCCCGCGGATATCGCATTTCCATCCGGGGAGGGTAACCCATACCGGTTTTGCCCTCTTCAGGCCCGGCGTGGTCGGAAACTCCGTTGTCCTGGTTCCGTCGATCTCATAAGCCGTGCAGACCGGGATCTCGTCAAGATATCCCAGCGCATCGACCACGGTAAGCGCCACATCCGTTGTCCCCTGCATACGGCAGCCATACCTTGAAGCGACCGTGTCATACCAGCCGACTCTCCTGGGGCGCCCCGTAGTGGCACCGTATTCGCCTCCGTCTCCGCCGCGTTCTCTCAGCTCCTGCGCCTCATCGCCAAAGATCTCCGAAACGAATTCGCCCGCTCCGACCGAGGAGGAATATGCCTTCGTCACGGTCACGATCTTCCCGATCGAATAGGGCGCAATCCCCGCCCCGATCGCACCATAGCCTGCCAGCGTCGGAGAGGAGGTTACCATCGGATAGATTCCGTGGTCGGGATCCTTCATCGTTCCCAGCTGTCCCTCCAGCAGGATCTCCTTTCCTTCCCGGATCGCATTCTGAAGGAAGGTCGAGGTGTCGGCCGCATAAGGCTTCACCATATCCCGGTAAGTATGAAGCTCTTCCATGAGATCCTCTTTGCGAAGCAGCTCTTTGTGGTAGAGATGCTCCAGCAGGACATTTTTCAGAGCGCAGATTCTCTCCGCCTTCTCCTCAAGAATCCCGTCATCAAAGAGCTCACACACCTGGAAACCGATCTTGGCGTATTTGTCCGAGAAAAAAGGCGCGATCCCGGACTTCGTCGAGCCGAAGGACTTGCCGCCCAGTCTCTCTTCCTCATAAGCGTCGAACTTCACATGATAACTCATGACCACCTGCGCGCGGTCTGAGATCAGAACCTGCGGCTTTGGCACGCCGCGCGATACCAGCTCCTCAATCTCCTTTACGACAAGCGGAATATTCAGCGCGACACCATTGCCAAGGACATTTATGCATGAGGGATGGCAGACCCCGCTCGGAAGCGTATGAAGTGCAAACTTCCCATACTTGTTCACGATGGTATGGCCCGCATTTGCCCCGCCCTGATACCGGACAACAATATCCGCGCGGTCCGCGAGCGTATCAACGATCTTTCCTTTTCCTTCATCGCCCCAATTTGCTCCTACTACAGCCTGTACCATATTTTTCTCCTTCCCTTCTGCGGGATTGCTTCCACACTGTCAGTTCCGCCGAAACGGAATGGTTGTTACGATTCACGTCCCCTTCCCCACAGACCGTGAACCATCTCTGAAGATCCTTTATACGGTGATCTCCTCACGCAGTCCGAGTTCGTCCCTGTGTGCCTCAAGCACCGGATGAACAACCTCAGTGAGATATTTCACGACCTGGCAGGGCGCCGCTCCGATATAGCGCGCCGGCTCCATGGCTGCCTCCAGCGCTTCCCTGGTCTGGGGAAATGCGGGATCCTCCGCGATCAGTTCGAGCAGGTTGTTGTCCCTTCCCTCTTCTTTCACGACTCTTCCGGCCTGCATCGAAAGCGTCCGGATCTTCTCATGCATTTCCTGCCTGTCCCCTCCTGCCTTCACGGCGTCCATCATGATGTTTTCGGTCGCCATAAAGGGAAGCTCCGCGCGCAGGTGCCGGTCGATCACCTTCGGATAGACCTTCAGTCCATCCGTCACATTCATGCACAGATCCAGGATCCCGTCGATCGCCAGGAATCCTTCCGCAATTGACAGCCTGCGGTTTGCCGAGTCATCCAGTGTACGCTCAAACCACTGTACCGAGCTGGTGATGGCCGGATTCAGCGCATCCACCATGACGTAGCGCGCTAAAGACGCGATCCGCTCGCTCCGCATCGGATTGCGCTTGTATGCCATGGCACTCGAGCCGATCTGATTCTTCTCAAACGGTTCCTCCACTTCCTTGAGATGCTGGAGGAGACGGATGTCATTGGACATCTTATGAGCGCTGCAGGCGGTCTGCGCGACGACATTCATCACCCGCGCATCAACCTTGCGGGAATAGGTCTGCCCCGATACCGGATAACACGCTTCGAATCCCATCTTCTGCGCGATCATCGGATCGATCCGGTCCACCTTCTCCTGATCTCCGTCGAACAGCTCCAGGAAGGAAGCCTGTGTTCCGGTGGTTCCCTTGGATCCGAGCAGCTTCAGGGATCCGAGGACATACTCGATGTCCTCCAGATCCATCATGAATTCCTGTATCCACAGTGTTGCACGTTTTCCGACGGTCGTGGGCTGTGCCGGCTGAAAATGCGTAAATGCCAGTGTCGGCAGGGCTTTGTATTCTTCCGCGAAGGCTGCGAGGCGCGCGATCACATTGATCACCTTGCTGCGCACCAGCAGCAGCGCGTCGCGCATGATAATGATGTCTGTATTGTCGCCCACATAGCAGCTGGTCGCACCGAGATGGATGATCCCCTTTGCCTTCGGGCACTGCAGTCCATAGGCATAGACATGGCTCATGACGTCATGTCTGACGATCTTTTCTCTCGCCTCGGCGTCCTCATAATTGATATCGTCCTGATGCGCCTTCAGCTCATCGATCTGTTCCTGTGTGATGTTCAGGCCAAGCTCCTTTTCCGTCTCGGCCAGAGCGATCCAGAGCTTTCTCCAGGTACGGAATTTCTTGTTCTGGGAAAAAAGGTACTGCATCTGCTCCGAAGCATACCGCTGGGACAGCGGACTTGTATAGCCGTCATAGTTCATATTCGCTGATCTCCTCCATGTGCCTT
>CAJOQO010000081.1 GCA_905236545.1 uncultured Lachnospiraceae bacterium | reverse complement strand
TCGGGGGTCGGAGCGAAGGAACCCCTGTGGCTGCCGACTGGTGATCAGGGGCGGCTTGTATCAGAACCCCTGTGTCTGTCAGAAAAGATGGTCCGGATGTGACCTGGAACGCGAAACGGGCTTCGCCGGGTGACGGCAGCGCAGCTTCTGTGCTATACTGAAGCCGTCAGACAAAAAACAAAGGAGGACAAAGCTGCATGAAAGATCCTGAAAACAAAACAAACCTCAGCGAAACCGAAGCACAGGCAGTTTCCGGCGGTATGAACAATAATGGACGGCTCTGGCCGGGAAAGGAACCTGTTCCCGGCAGGATCCCACTCTATAACCAGGGGGAACCGGTTCCGCAGACAAAAAGAAACCGGGGAAACACCGGTCCATCAGTGTTTCCCCGGGATGTTCCCTGTAACAGGCACTCCGTCATCGGTCAGGCACGGAACCGTTACAGCGGTTCCCTGCGTTCATTCGGTTTCAGATCTTAAGAACTCTTCCATTCTAAGGAATACTTTTTTCGTAAATGCGACTGCCTCAACGACCGTCTTCGGACCGGAAACGAGGTCTCCTGCGGCAAAAACGCCGCGAATATCTGTTTCCCCCCATTCATTCACGTCAAAAAGCCCTCTCTGCGTCAGTTTGACGCCCGTTGTTGCGATATCCGCACCCGGGCCCTGCCCGATTGCGATGATAACGGAATCGGCCGGAATGTCGGAAACCCTCGAATAGTCCTCCTCAAAGGTGAGAGTACCGTCCTCGTTTTCCGTCCGTCTGACGTAAACATATTTTACCGCGTCATCGGTGATGCGAACCGCCTGTGCGTGGTGTACGAATTCAACGCCGTCGAGTTCAGCCATCTCCAGTTCGTCTTTATTGGCGGTCATTTCATCTTTTCCCATAAAATTGAGAATCGTGGGATAAGAGCGTCCGCACCTGATAACGGTTCTCGCAACATCGATCGCAACATTGCCCGCACCGACGATCACCACACGCCTGCCCAGTTTGAACGAATACGGAGATTTGAGATAATCGATCGCAAAATGCACATGCCCGAGTGTCTCGCCGACAAGACCAAGTTTTCTCGGCCTTCCGGTACCGGTCGAAACAAACACCGCTTTGTATCCATCCGGGAACAGGTCTTCTATCATGATGTTCGTGCCGATTCTCGTATTCGGTCTGAAATGCACCCCCAGTCTCAGCAGGATATCCCTCAGCAAATCAAGGATATCCTTCGGAAGCCGGAATGGTGGAATTCCGAATCTCAGAACCCCTCCGATATCATCCTCCGCTTCAAACAGCGTAACATCATATCCATCCAGAAGCAGAAGGATGGACATTGTTATTCCGGCAGGGCCGGCGCCGGCTACCGCAACCTTGATACCGTTTCTCTTTATTTCCGGTATTTCCATGGTCTCAAGATAGAACCTGGAGATATATTCTTCCACGCGGTAGAATTCGACCGGTGCACCCTTTTTCCCGAGTACACAGTGGCCGCAGCAGTTTTTCTCATGAGGACAGATTAATGAAGTAATGGCGGAAATCGGATTGTTATTGAACAGGATCTCCCCTGCCTTTTTGATCTCTCCTTTTAAGAACAGCTCCATAACCTGCGGCACGGGAGTCGATACCGGACAGTGTTCCGAACAGAGCGCTTTTTTGCATTTCAGACATCTCTCAGCTTCTTTTTTGATTGAAGGCATCTCTTCTGGTCTCCTTAATAAGCAAACAGCGATTTCATTGTAATGCGGATCCTTTCATCCGACCCCGGGCACCGGAATGACGAAAACACCATCCTCCCGGTAAGCCTTATACAATAGTTATACGCGGTTTTTTCTTATCTGGCTACCTATCCTTCCCTGTTTTCAAGCGCTGCCCTGACGAATTCCCTGAAGATCGGATGCGGCCTGTTCGGCCGGGACTTGAACTCGGGATGAAACTGCACTCCAAGGAAAAACGGATGATCCCCGATCTCTACCGTCTCCACAAGCAGATTGTCCGGAGAGGTTCCCGAGATGATCAGTCCCGCGTCAGTCAGAATCTGTCTGTATTCATTATTGAACTCATATCTGTGTCTGTGCCGTTCGCTGATCCTGCGCACACCATAGCAGGCTTCCATCAGGCTTCCCGGAAGAATACTGCACGGGTAGCTTCCCAGCCTGAGCGTCCCGCCCTTGTCTGTCTCTTCGGACTGACCTGGCATAAAATCGATGACCTTATGTCCGGCCGCGTGATGCAGTTCCCCGGAACAGGCATCTTCGATGCCGGCTGCGTTCCTGGCAAACTCTATCACCGCGATCTGCCTCCCTAAGCAGATGCCGAAGAAAGGAATCCTGTTTTCCCTTGCATATTGCACGGCCAGGATCATGCCTTCGATCCCTCTGTCCCCGAAACCGCCGGGAACTATGATCCCGGAAACGCCTGACAGCTTCCCGCAGCAATTGTTCTCCTCCAGCTCTTCGGAATCAATCCATTCTATCCGGATATGCGCACCATGCACGAAACCGGCGTGTGTCAGGGCTTCCACAACGGAAAGGTAAGCATCGTGCAGCTGGACATATTTGCCGACAAGTCCGATGGTTACTTCCTTGTTGCGGGATGAGATCGCTCCTGCCAGCTGTCTCCACTCCGTAAGATCAGGCGGTGCGGCATCAATCCCGAGTTCACGGCAGACGATCCCGGAGAAATTCGATTTTTCCAGCATCAGCGGAGCCTCATAAAGATTCTCCAGCGTCCGGTTTTCGATCACACAGTCCTCCCGGACGTTGCAGAACATGGAAATCTTCCGGAAAATGCTTTCCTCCAGCGGTTCATTGCACCTGAGTACGATGATATTCGGCACGATGCCCATCCCCTGCAGCTCCTTCACGGAGTGCTGGGTCGGTTTGGATTTGTGTTCATCGGAGCCATGGAGATACGGCACCAGTGTCACATGGATAAACAGGCTGTTCTCCCTGCCAATCTCAAGCGAAATCTGCCTGACAGCCTCCAGAAACGGCTGTGATTCTATGTCGCCGATCGTTCCGCCGATCTCGGTGATGACCACATCGGCGCCGGATGCCTTTCCGGCTCCGTAGACAAACTCCTTGATCTCATTCGTAATATGGGGAATCACCTGCACCGTTGAGCCCAGGTACGCGCCCTGCCGCTCTTTGTTCAGCACGTTCCAGTACACCTTTCCGGATGTGAGATTGGAGTACTTTGTCAGATCCTCATCTATGAACCGCTCATAGTGACCCAGATCCAGATCCGTCTCCGCCCCATCCTCCGTCACATACACTTCGCCGTGCTGATACGGGCTCATCGTTCCGGGATCAATATTGATATAAGGATCCAGCTTCTGTGCTGTCACCTTCAGGCCTCTGGCCTTTAACAGTCTTCCGAGGGAAGCCGCCGTGACGCCCTTCCCCAGACCGGAAACCACGCCTCCGGTCACAAAAATATATTTCGTTCGATCATTCATCATCAAGAATTCCCTGCGCGATCCTCTTTCTGGACATTCCACGGTCCATTGCCTGCTTTCCAATGTAGCGGTGTGCCTCATCTTCTGTCATATGCCGATGTTCCACCAAAAAGAATTTTGCTTTGTCAACCAGCATGATTTCCTGCACTTTTGCTTCCGCTGCACGTACTTTCTCTTCCAGTTTCTGTAACCGGGCCTGATGTGCAGACAGAAAACGCATTGCGCGGTTCAGCCGCAGCACAGGAAATGGCTTCTCGATCACAAGAACCCCAAATCCGGTAACACGTTCTACGGTTTCCGCGTAGATGCCGCCGGGTACGATCAAAAGGACTGAGGTACTGCACTGACAGGCCGCATCGATGGCGAGCTCCACACCGGACTCTCCCTGAAGCGGAGCATTAATCACCACAATCGTATAATAACGTTCCAGAATCCATCTTCTGGCACTGGCTGCATCATTTGCATATTCTGCTGACAGGATACATTCGTTCTGAAGGGATCTTCTTACCAGCGGCAATAGTTCCTTTTTCCCGGATACTGTCAGGATCGAATGCTTTGTCTGCTCCTCTGTGTGCATATCTTCACTCCTCAGGCAGATGATCCGTGTGCACAGGCCTCCTGCTCACTCACTGCTGACTGCAATACACCCGGAGCAGTTCTCCCGGAACAATCCGGCGTACAAATGCGCTTCTCATGGCTGCCATCCCGGCTTCTTTCCTCGAGGACGGCAAAAGAACTCCTTCCGCCTGATGCTCTTCCGGAAGCATCAGGCTGTGTTCGATTCCCGAGAGACCGGCATGGATCAGGAGCGCATAAACAAGATACGGATTGCAGGACGCGTCAGGTGACCGCAGCTGTACACGGGTTCTTTCCTGGAAGGACTCAATATACATCAGCTCCGACTTTCCTTCGCTGGACCAGTTCGCCTTGTCCGGCGCATTGCTTTTGCCAAGCCTGATATAAGAATCCTCCGTGGGATTGAGGAATACCGTAATATCCCGAATCACTTCCAGAATTCCCGCAGCCGCATGAAGCACGATATCCTGCCCGCCGCTTCGGGATGCATACATATTAATGTGATACCCGTTGCCCGGCTGATCCTGCAGCGGCATGGGGGAGAAATCCGCATAAAGCCCGTACCGGTCCGCAATCGTACTCACTGCCATCTTGAATGTTGTGATCTGATCCGCAGCCTTCAGCGGCTTCGCATAATGGAAATCAATCTCATTCTGACCCGGCCCCCGTTCATGATGAGAGCGCTCCGGTGTCAGCCCCATTCTCTCAATCGTCAGGTTGATTTCACGGCGGATGTTCTCACATCTGTCATCAGGCGCAATATCAAGATAGCCTGCATGATCATATGGGATCTTCGTCGGGCTTCCATTTTCATCTTTCAGGAACAGATAGAATTCGCTCTCCGTACCAAAGCGGAATTCCACGCCCGCTTTTTTTGCCGCCTCCACCGCTCTCTTAAGGATCAGCCTTGTATCGGACGCATACACTTCCCCTTCAGGGGTGCAGACATCGCAGAACATGCGCAGAACCTTACCGCTCTCCGACCGCCACGGCAGGATCGTCAGCGTGTCAGGATCCGGCTTCAGGAAGAGCGGGGAATACGGGGTCTCGGCAAATCCCGCCACCGCTCTGGCATTGATCGAGATCCCATATTCAAATGCCTTCCTCACCTCGCCCGGCATCACCGCGATGTTCTTCTGGACACCAAATGCGTCCCGGAAGGCCAGACGAACAAAACGGACATCCTCTTCCTCTATCTGGCTCAGTACTTCATGAATCGTATAGCTCATATCTCCGGCAGCCTTTCCTTTGTTATCCGGTAATGATTCAGCCCCCCGGAATTGCTCAGATCTGTCAGATAAGCCTGCTTATCTGACGGATCTGAGCGGTTTCTGAATCGTTACAATTATTCCACCTGTGCGGTTGGATCACTATCGTGATCCAACCCCTCTACCCTCATTCGCAAAACCCGCGCTTCCTGCGGTCTACAGTCTGAACCGCGCTTC
>CAJOQO010000080.1 GCA_905236545.1 uncultured Lachnospiraceae bacterium | reverse complement strand
GTAGCGGGCTACGGCGAGGCTTTCCAACGCAGCAGATGAGCGTTTGGACAAGTCAGATGTACAAGTTATTCTGTAACAGATCCTAAGGAACAAAACGAAGGCAGTCTGTCCGTTAACGATACAGGAGAAAGGATGAAAACAGTATGGCTGGTGAAATCAGGGATATCAGTCTGGCAGAGTCCGGAATGAGAAAGATTGAGTGGGTGAAGCGGAACTGTCCGCTTCTGACGATGCTGATGGAGGAGTTTGAAAAGACGAAGCCATTTGCGGGGAAGAAGATTGCGCTGTCGGTGCATCTGGAGGCGAAGACGGCCTACCTGTGCCTGACACTGGCATCAGGCGGCGCGCAGATGTATGTGACGGGTTCCAATCCGCTCTCTACGCAGGATGACGTGGCAGCAGCGCTGGCGTCCTGCGGGCTGGAGGTTCACGCCTGGCACGGTGCGACGGAGGAAGAGTATGTTTCCCATATCCGCGCGGTACTGTCCTGCGGCCCGGATCTCATCATTGACGATGGCGGCGACCTGGTTCATATGATGCATACAGAGCTGCAGGACCTGATCCCCGGCGTGATCGGAGGGTGCGAGGAAACAACGACCGGAATTATCCGCCTGGAAGCGATGAACCGGGAGGGAAAGCTGAAGTTCCCCATGGTCCGCGTGAACAACGCGATGATGAAGCATTTCTTTGACAACCGCTATGGAACGGGCCAGTCCGTGTGGGACGGCATCAACCGGACGACGAATCTGATCGTTGCAGGAAAGACAGTGGTCGTTGCCGGATACGGATGGTGCGGCAAGGGCGTTGCCATGAGAGCGAAGGGACTGGGCGCGCGTGTGATCGTGACGGAGATCGATCCGGTCAAAGCGATCGAGGCGGTGATGGACGGCTTCGATGTCATGCCGATGGCGCAGGCGGCGAAGCTCGGTGATTTCTTCATCACGGTAACCGGCTGTGAGAAGGTGATCGATGAAGAGGACTTCCGCAATATGAAGGACGGCGCGATCTGCTGCAACGCAGGGCATTTTGACTGCGAGGTCGATGTCGCGTGGCTCAGGGAGCATGCAGCGGCTGAACAGATGATGCGGGACAACATCCAGGGCTTCAGGATGGCGGATGGAAGATGGATCTATGTGCTGGGCGAAGGCCGTCTGGTAAACCTTGCCTGCGGTGACGGACATCCCGCGGAGATCATGGACATGTCATTTGCGATCCAGGCTCTTTCAGCGAAATATCTGGTGGAACACCGTGATGAGATCCGCACGATGCTTCTCGATGTGCCGCATGAGGTTGATATGGAGGTTGCCAGGAAGAAGCTTGCCTTCCTGGGCAGGGAGATTGACTGTCTGACGCCGGAGCAGGAGCGTTACCTGAATACATCCGGGGTGTAAGGCCAGCCCCGGTATCATAAAAGACGGGAGCCCGGCATCTGAAAGTGCTCTCAGGGAGACGACCTGTGACGTCCCGCGGGATGCCGGTAAGCCGGGCATCTGCAGCAGAAGTGGCTGCAGGGAGGAGATGCAGCATGATACCATATGACGAAAACGGATTTGAACAGGCGGTCCGGACGGTTCTTGCGCCCTGGCTGAGGGATCATGTGACCGGAGGGACATTTACCGGCTTTGATGGCGCCAGGATCCAGTATTATAAGGCGGAGCATCCGGACGCAAAGGCTGCGGTTGTCATGGTGCACGGATTCTGCGAATTCTTCGGGAAGTTTCACGAGACTGCGTATGATTTCCATGAGAACGGATATTCGGTTTATTTCCTTGAACAGAGAGGCCACGGAGGGTCGCAGCGCTCGGTGGATGAGCCGGATGTGGTGGATGTCGCGGACTTTTCGGACTATGTTGAGGATCTGAAATGCTTCCTGGACCAGGTGGTGCTTCCGCAGACATCGGGCCAGAGGCTGATTCTGTATGCGCATTCCATGGGCGGCTGCGTGGGGGCGCTCTTCCTGGAGCGTTACCCGGAATACTTCTATGCGGCGGTGCTTTCCTCGCCGATGCTGCGGATGTCATTCCGCGGGAATGAGGAATGGAAGATGAAGGCGCTTGCCGGTGCGTCGAGACTGCCGGTCCTGGGAGGGAAGCTGCTGCCGGGAATGAAGCGCTTCGATCCGGATACGCCTGATTTTGACGGGAGCGGGACTTCATCCAGGGCACGGTTCGATTACCAGTTTTCGATCCGGAAGGATCCGTCAACGCAAGGCATCTATTCGATGAACGCGGGTACTTTCCGCTGGGGCCGCGCCGCCCTGAAGGCTACGATACAGGTCATGAAACACGCGGACCGGATCCGCATTCCGCTTCTCATCTGTCAGGCCGGGAAGGACCTGTATGTCGACAATGAAGGACAGAATGAGGTCGCGAGGAGGGCGAAGCATGTGAAGCTGGTGCGATTTCCCCAGGCGAAGCACGAGATCTATGCCGCCGATCCGGATACCCTGGAGAAGTATTACCGGGAGGTCCTGAAGTTTTTCCGGAAGGCCAGTACACGTTAAAGCAACACTGTACCC
>CAJOQO010000079.1 GCA_905236545.1 uncultured Lachnospiraceae bacterium | reverse complement strand
TTACCTGAAGGCTGGTGTCGATACTCTCACTTAGAATCCGTACCGGATGAACGAAGTACTTCCGGTACAGAAAGCTCAGGAACGGTACCGTTCCATCATCAGTCCCGGCCTGCAAAAACACAGATTCAGCTCCTGAGCTCATGCTCATTTGAATAATGCTTCGAATGCCGGTACAGCCACAGAATCGGGCGCTCCAGGAACCGTTTGAGCACGATCTGGATCTCCTCCTTCGGATTGATCGGCAGCACCATGATGGTCTTCAGCCCCATAAAGCTTCCGCCCCACAGATCCGTAAAGATCTGGTCACCGACCACAAGCGTATTCGCCGGATTCGTTCCCATCTTCTCCATCGCCTTCCGGTACCCGCCCGACAGCGGTTTATGGGCAAGCCAGACGATATGCACGTTCACATCCCTGTTGAACATCTCAACCCTGGGCCGTTTGTTGTTCGAGACAAGGCAGCATTCATACCCGATCTTTTTGAGACGCTGAAACAGCCGGACCGCATTCTCGTCTGCCGGCGCCCCATGCGGGACAAGGGTATTGTCCACGTCGAAAATGATCCCGCGGTAGCCTTCTTCGTAGAACCGTTCAAAGTCGATCCGGCAGGTGGAGCTGATCAGCTCCGACGGAAAAAAAGGATTCTGCTTCATCGTATTCTTACCCCACCTCCATCAGGTCAAAGATACTAAGCTGATTCGACTCCGGAAGCCCCTCCAGAATATGGAACTTAACCAGCTTTTCGACGATCGTTTTCGGGCAGCCCGTACGCTCGCGGAAATGATCCAGAGACAGAAAAGGCCCGTCTTTCACCGCCTCGGTGATGGCAGCGGCAACATTGTCCCCCAGACCGTCGATCTTATTCAGACACGGCATGATCTTCCCGTCGATGATGCACATCTTTGTAGGACGGCACCGGTTCAGATCGATCTTCATAAACTCATAGCCCCGCGCGTACATCTCCCGGACAACCTTCATCGCTTTATACTGCTCCTGCTCCTTCGGCTGGATACTGTCGGCATCCTTTGCCTCGTACTCCTCCATATGACGCTTCAGAGCTTCAGGCCCCATGCACATCAGCTCATAGTCGAAGCCCGGCGAGCGGATCGAAAAATACGCGGCATAGTAGGCCAGCGGCTCATTGATCTTAAACCAGGCGATCCGCCATGCCATCATGACATAGGCGGCGGCGTGGGCTTTCGGAAACATATACTTGATCTTCTTGCAGGAGCCGATGTACCATTCCGGAACACCGTGCGAACGCATCTCCTCCTCCCACTCCGCAGTCAGGCCCTTGCCCTTGCGGACCTTTTCCATAATCGAGAAGGAAAGCTCCGGATCGAGTCCTTTGCCGATCAGATAGATCATGATGTCGTCACGGGTGCAGATCGCGGTTGAGATCGTGCACGTTCCGGACATGATCAGATCCTGCGCATTGCCCAGCCAGACGTCCGTCCCGTGGGCAAGCCCGGCGATCCGCACCAGGTCGGAGAAATACTGCGGCTTCGTGTCCACCAGCATCTGGATCGCGAAGTCAGTCCCGAACTCCGGTATCCCCAGCGATCCGAGCGGACAGCCGCCGATCTGCTCCGGCGTGATGCCAAGAGCATGCGTATCCTGAAAGAGGCTCATCACCTCCCGGTCATCCAGCGGGACATCCGTCGCGCTCACGCCGGTCAGATCCTCCAGCATGCGGATCATCGTCGGATCATCATGTCCGAGAATATCCAGCTTGAGCAGATTGTGGTCGATCTTATGGTAGTCAAAATGCGTGGTAACCGTATTGTCATCTGTCGGAGGGTGCTGCACCGGCGTGAAGGTATTGATCTCCTCCCCGTAGGGAAGCACGATGATGCCTCCGGGATGCTGCCCGGTCGATTTTCTGACATCCGTGATTCCCTTTGACAGGCGCTCGATCTCGGAGCGGCGTCTGTGCTCCCCGGTTTTTTCAAAATACTTCCTGACGTAGCCGAACGCAGTCTTCTCCGCGACGCCGGTTACCGTTCCGGCCCGGAAGGTCTGCCCCGCGCCGAAGATCACCTCGGTATACTTGTGTGCTTTGGACTGATACTCGCCCGAAAAGTTCAGGTCGATATCCGGCTCCTTATTTCCCTTGAATCCCAGGAAGGTCTCAAAGGGAATATCGAACCCCAGCTTCAGAAGCTTCGTTCCGCAGGAAGGGCAATCCATATCCGGCATGTCGCATCCCGCCATCCCGTCAAACGCGCGCACCTTCTCGGAATCAAAGTCCACATAATGGCAGGATGGGCACAGATAGTGCGGATGGAGGGAATTCACCTCCGTGATTCCGGCCATGTTGGCGACAAAGCTCGATCCGACCGACCCTCTGGATCCGACCAGATATCCGTCGGCTACGCTCTTCCACACCAGCTTCTGGGCGATAATGTACATAACGGCGAAGCCGTTGGATATGATGGAATTCAGTTCCTTCTGAAGCCTGTCCTCCACGACCTTCGGAAGGATATCGCCGTAAATCTCATGCGCCTTGTCGTAGCACAGCCTTCTCAGCGTCTCATCCGAATCGGGAATGACAGGAGGGCATTTGTCCGGACGAACCGGACTGAAGCGCCCGATCCGGTCGGCGATCAGGTTTGTATTGGTGATGACAACCTCGCGTGCCTTCTCCTCGCCGAGATACTCAAACTCCTGCAGCATCTCCTTCGTCGTCCGAAGATACAGCGGGGGCTGTGCCTCTCCATCCTCAAAGTCCGCCATCAGGATCTCTCTGTAGATTGCATCCTCCGGATTCAGAAAATGCACGTCGCATGTCGCTACGACGGGCTTGCCGTACTGCTCACCAAGCTGAACAACCGTCCGGTTAAAATTCTGAAGATCCTCGATGGTCTTCGGCTCATTCTTCAGGTTCCCGTTCTTGTCATACCTTGGCACCGTCAGAAACTGATTGTTTCCGACCGGCTGAATCTCCAGATAGTCATAATAGTCCACGAGCTTCTTCAGTTCTCTCGCAGTCGCGCCGCGTTCAATCGCCTGAAACAGTTCCCCGGCCTCGCAGGCGGAGCCGATGATCAGCCCCTCCCGGTGCGCGCTCAAAAAGCTCCTGGGAAGAAGCGGTCTTCCGCCGTACATGTATTTCAGATGAGATTCCGAGACACAGCGGTACAGGTTCACCCTGCCCTCTTCATTCTGCGCGAGCAGGATAATGTGATAATAATGCAGGTGCCTGATCTGTTCCGGCGTTGGAGCGCAGGCTTCATTGATCCGGTCAAGGCTCTGAAGGCCGCGGTCTGAGAGCATCGAAAGGAACTTCAGGAAGATTCCGGAGGTACACTCGGCATCGTCCACCGCGCGGTGATGATGGCCAAGCGGTACATTCAGCGCTTTCGCCACCTGATCCAGCTTAAACCGGGACAGGTTCGGAAGCAGATTGCGCGCGAGCGTCACGGTGTCCACCGTGGTAAAGTCATGCGCGATCCCCAGACGCTCACAGTTTTCCTCGATAAAGCTGATGTCGAAGGTGACATTGTGCCCGACCATCACAGCGCCGTCGCAGAACGAAAGAAAACGTACGAGAACCTCCTCAACCGGATCCGCGTCCATTACCATTGAATCGCTGATCGACGTTAACTGCTCGATCCGGAAGGGAATGGGCCTCTTCGGGTTTACAAACTCCGAGAATCTGTCCGTTATCCTTCCATCTTCGATCCGCACCGCCCCGATCTCGATGATCCGGTCCGTGACCGGGGAGAAACCGGTCGTCTCCAGGTCAAAGACAACGTATGCGTCCGAAAAGCTCTGACCGTCCTTCGCGTTGACGACAGCCCTGACCTCATCGTCCACCAGATACGCCTCACAGCCGTAGATCACCTTGAAATCGGAATCCTTCGGAACCGCGTGCCATGCGTCCGGCAGTGCCTGAACGCCGCCGTGATCCGTGATCGCAATCACGCTGTGCCCCCACCTGATGGCGGTTTTCACGATGTCGCCGACATCCGCGACGGCATCCATCTTGCTCATCTTCGTATGACAGTGCAGCTCCACCCGTTTGACGCTTTCCAGATCCATGCGGACCTGCCTGAAGTCCGCGATCTTCTTCACACCGGTCACGCTGCTGAGGGCAAGCTCGCTGTCGAACCGGTCAATCGCGGCATTCCCCTTCACCTTAAGGAACATGCCCGTCTTCACGGAAGAGAGGAATTGCGGGGACAGGTCCGTATCGATGAACAGCTTCACGCTCATGGTATCGGTATAGTCCGTCAGGTTCATCAGGATAATCGTAAGATCCTTCCCGGCCTTTGTATGAAGATTCCTGGATTCGAGCGAAATGACCTCGCCGCGGATCGTCACCGTCCCGATGGCGTCTGTAATGGAAGAGATCGCTGCCGCCTCATCCTGGAAGTCCCTGCCGTACACGACATCCGGATTGTTCGACTGCACCAGGGTATGCTCCTGGGACGGACCATGCCCTTTCTTTGTATAGCGTCCCTTTCCTCTGGCGCCGGAGCCGGCATGCGGCTGCCCGGTCCGTGGCTTTTCCATCTCCCCTGCGGCCGGAAGCGCAGCTTCCGGTTCCCGTACCACTGCATCCTCTTCAGGAAGGCGCACAAAATCATCCGCAAGAGAACTCCTGCGGAAATCTACCGTGCATCTGAAGTTCATTCCGAAGCGCTCCGTAAAGATCTTATCCAGGATCCGCTTCAGTTCATCCGCGTAGGTCCGGGCAACCAGGCTGTCCTCCACCGTGACGGTGCAGGTATCGTCTTCCGAAAACCGGATGTCGGCGCCGCGGAACATGGTATAGATGCATTTCTGATAGGAACGAAGCTCATAAAGGATCGATGAGCGGTAAGAACGCATGAGATTCTTCGGCGTGTACTGCGCGGAGAGATGAAAATGCTCTATGATCCTGGTCTTCAGCCCCTGTCCCGCAGCAAACTCCTCATCGAAGGTCTGCTCCACCTTCTCGATCTCTTTTTTCCCGATCAGACGGTCCGCCTCCAGATAGATCTTCAGCTGCGCGCTTTTCTCATTCACGGCAACCTTCGTCACTGTCGTATGGCCAAGAAGACTGCCCAGTTCTTCATCGTCCGGAACGATCGTCGGAAACGCGTCAAAAAAGGACTTTGTCATATCCGGTTATTCTCCTGCCAGTGATCGAGCTCATCCTTCAGGGCAGAAAGAATCTCTTCCTCCTTCACCTTTCGGAGCGTCCGCCCATGCCGGAATAAAAGGCCTTCGCCTTTTCCCCCCGCCACGCCGATGTCCGCTTCCCGGGCTTCGCCCGGACCGTTCACCACACAGCCCATTACGGCTACCTTGATCTCGAACGGGTAGTCCCTGACAAGAGACTCCACACTCGAAGCGAGGCTGATCAGATCGATCTGCGTCCGTCCGCATGTCGGACAGGACACCACCTCGATCCCGCCGGACCGAAGTCCCAGCGTTCTCAGGATCAGCCTGGCACTGTCGATCTCCTCGACAGGATCCGTCGTGAGGGAAACACGAACCGTATCGCCGATCCCTTTCGAGAGGATCAGCGCCAGTCCGATGGCCGACTTGATATTCCCCGAGCGGACCGTTCCGGCTTCCGTGATCCCCACATGCAGCGGATAATCACTCTTCTTCGCAAAAAGCTCATAAGCCTCGGCGCACATCAGCACATCGGAGGACTTGATCGAGACAACCAGGTTGTCATAGTTCATGTCCTCGATTCTGCGGCATTGTTCAAGAGCGCTTTCCACGAGTCCCTGTGCTGTCACGCCGCCGTTCTTCTCCAGGATCTCCTTCTCGAGGGAACCGGAATTCACGCCGACCCTGATCGGGATCCCGCGCTCGCCGGCAGCATCCACGACAGCGCGGACCCGCTCATCCGATCCGATGTTTCCCGGATTGATCCGGATCTTGTCCGCGCCGTTTTCGATCGCGGCTACCGCGAGCCGGTAGTCAAAATGGATATCCGCGATCAGCGGAATATGGATCCTTTCCCTGATCCGTTTTAAAGCTCCGGCCGCCTCCATCGTCGGCACCGTACAGCGGATCAGTTCGCAGCCCGCCTTTTCCAGACGCAGGATCTGGGCGACAGTTGCCTCAACGTCTTCCGTCTTCGTGTTGGTCATCGACTGGATCAGGATCGGATTGCCTCCGCCGATGGCACGGTCTTTGATCTGCACACGCCTGGTGTGTTCTCTGGTCGTCATGGTCTCATCCTTCCGCCCGCGCAGGGGTAAACGTCCGGCTGCGCACCGGATCATTCTCCGGGGCGGCGGAACTGAGCGCCTCCTTCATCAGGGTTGCCTGGGCGCCGATTCTGGGTTTTCCTCTCAGGTCAATCTTCTCATAGGTATCATCGCTCTTCAGGATATGTGCCTTCAGCGTATCAGACATCTGGACATCCAGGATGTGGCAGGCCTGCGCCTTACATTCCTCATCCTCCAGCGGGAACAGGATCTCCACACGGCGGTCCAGATTCCTCGGCATCCAGTCCGCCGAGCTCATGAAGACTTCCTCATTGCCGCCATTCGCGAAACGGAAGATTCTCGCATGCTCCAGGAAGGTTCCCACGATGGAACGCACCGTGATATTCTCGGAAACGCCCGGAATCCCCACCTTCAGGCAGCAGATACCGCGGATAATCAGGTCGATCTTCACTCCTGCCGCAGACGCCTCATACAGCTTCGCGATGATCTCCTTGTCACACAGAGAATTCATCTTGGCTGTAATATGGGCAGGCTCATTGTCCACCGCGTGCTGAATCTCGCGGTCGATCAGCCCGAAAAATGCGTCGCGCAGCCAGATGGGCGCCAGGTGCAGGCGGTTCCATCTGCGGGGCTCACTGTATCCGGACAGCATGTTGAAGACCGCTGTCGCGTCCTCCCCGTAAGGCTCCGCGCATGTCATGATCCCGCAGTCCGTGTACAGCTTTGCCGTCGAATCATTGTAATTGCCCGTTGCCAGATGTACATACCGGCGGATTCCGTCCTCCTCGCGCCGCACCACCAGGGCAATCTTGCTGTGGGTCTTCAGGCCGACCAGGCCGTAGATCACGTGACAGCCTGCCTTCTCGAGCATTTCCGCCCACTGGATATTATTCTCCTCATCAAAGCGGGCCTTCAGTTCCACGAGTGCCGTCACCTGTTTTCCGTTTTCGGCTGCATGCGCAAGCGCGGCAACGATAGGCGAATGCCCGGACACACGGTAGAGCGTCATCTTGATCGCAAGAACATCCGGATCAACCGACGCTGTGCGGATCAGGTCCACGACCGGGTCAAAGGTCTGGTACGGATGGGACAGGAAGATATCTCCCTTCCGGATCATCGAAAACAGATCCTCCCCCTGGTGGCCTGCGATCACCGGATTCGGCTGGGGCGTCCATGGACTGTCCTTCAGCCGGTCGGAGCCCGGCAGAGAATAGAACCTCATCAGGTAAGTCAGATCAAGCGGTCCGGAGATCGGATACATCTCCATGTCGCTCACATTAAACTCGCGGCGAAGGATCTTAAGCAGCTTTGCATTCATTGAATCCTCATATTCAAACCGGATCACTTCGCCCCGCTGGCGCTGCTTCAGCTTACTCTGAATCTCCTCCAGAAGATCATCGGACTCATCTTCATCAAGCTCCATATCCGCATTCCTGGTGATCCTGTAAGCATGGGCGCAGACGACATCATATCCTGCAAACAGAATGTCCAGATTCGCCTTGATCAGATCCTCAAGAAGAACGCCCGCCATCTTTCCGTCCTTCCCGTCCGGAATCCGGACAACGCGGGGGAGAACCGTCGGGACCTGAACCGTCGCGAACATCGTTCCTTTTTTCAGCGTCTTATCCCTGGAGATCTTGTTCGCGATCTTCTCCCCGTTTTTCTGAAGGTTCTTCATGAAGGTCATTCCGACCGGATTCTTCTCTCCTTCCCCCTTGCGTCTGGAGATCAATGCGCCGATGTTCAGGGACTTGTTCCTGATCAGCGGAAATGGTCTGGAGGCGTCCACGGCGGTCGGCGTCAGAACCGGATAGACCGTCTTCTTGAAGTAATTCTTCAGGTATTCCTTCTGGGCTTCATTCAGAACCTCAGGGTTTGTAACCAGATCATAGCCTTCATTGCGAAGAGCCGGAATCAGGGATCTGGACAGCGTGGAATACTGGCGGTCGATCAGTTCATGGCACTTCTGCTCCACCTTCAGAAGCTGTTCTTCCGCCGTCAGTCCGGAAAGATCCGGCTTGCTCACCTTTGCGTGAACCATATCCATCAGGGACGCAACCCGGACCATAAAGAACTCATCCAGGTTGGACGCCGTGATGGACAGGAATTTCATCCGCTCAAAAAGAGGATTTGTTTTATCCCGCGCCTCGTCCAGAATCCTGTAATTGAAGTCCAGCCAGCTCAGTTCACGGTTCGTGTACCAGGCAGGGTTGAAGAATCCGTCATTTTCCAATGTACTCTCAGCCCTCTCCTTCTCTGCAGCCTTCTCCTTTTCCGCGGTCTTTGCCTTTTCCGACGTCTTTGCCTTTTCCGCGGTCTTCTCTTTCTCCGCAGACTTCCCCTTTTCCGCGGCTTTCGCCTTCTCTGTAGTCTTAGCCTTTTCCGCGGCCTTCTCTTTCTCCGCGGTCTTCGCCTTCTCTGTAGTCTTAGCCTTTTCCGCAGTCACCTTATCGGACACACTCTTCGCCATAACCATTCCTCTCATCTTCCTGATCCCGGCGGTTTGTTTTCCGTTTTCTCTTCTGATGATATCTCTTCCGCCGGTCTGATTCCTGTTTCTCTTCCGCCAGCCTCAATTCTGCTTTTCTTCCGCCGGCCTTATAACTGTTTTCTCTTCTGATGCAGCACAGGCCTCAGGTTGAATACTTCCTCAAACAGGGAGTTCTCTTCCTCCAGCGTGCCTTTCTCCAGCGTAAGATCCTCATTTCCCGTCGTAGAGATTACAAGCTCGCTTCCCTTCACTGCAACGGAAGCATCCGTGATCTTCTGCTGATGCGTGCGGTCAAGCGCATTGGCCGCCCTTAAAATGGCAGTGAGCTTTGCGATCACGAGATAATCCTCCATACTGACGGAATCCACCTGCGTCAGCTCGTCGTAGGAGGGAAATGCAGCCGTATTGAACCGGACCACGTTGGCGACGATCTTCCGCTCCGCGTGGGAAAGACCGATGATCTCCGTCGCCATCAGGATATTGTAGGCACAGTCAGAGACATCCGTGAGGGAGATATATTTTCCGCAGTTATGCAGAATCGCGGAGATCTGCAGAAGGAGCCTGGAGCGCTTTCCAAGCATATGCACCTTCCTGGTTCTGTCAAAGATCAGCAGGCTCAGGTATTCCACATTGCGGATATGTGCCTGGCTGGACTTATAACGCTTGGCGATATTGCGGGACGCAACGATAATATCCTCGTCAAAATCATGCCCTGTCTTAATCGCCTTGTTCTCAACCGCGAAGTCATATGCAAGGCCGTCTGAGATGGAAATCTCCGGTACCCACACACTCTCTGATTCAAAATGTTCGAGCAGGAACAGGCAGATGATCACGGCCGGACTGACAAAGAGCGCAAACTCTGTGGGGATCGAGCACTTCTTCACGATCTCCTCCGGGCTCATCGGAACGATTCTGCTGCATGCATCGCTCAGCTCCTCCCTCGTGATGATCAGGCTTTCCCGCTGCGGATACAGAGAACGGAACAGAAGCTGCAGCTCCTTGTTCGTAGCGATCAGCGTGCTGATCTGGCGGTCCTTCTGGTACAGCTTCCCGAATCCTGCAATCTCATGCGAGAGAAGTTCCCTGAGAAGCTTCTCAAAATGCGCGTTGTTTCTTGCCTCCGGATAGATTCGTTTTCTGGTTGTGATCCTTCCGATCCGGACATTCTGTGTTGTGATCAGCTTATCCTTGTCAAAGACCGAAATCTGAAGGGAGCTTCCGCCGATATTGATGATCGCCGTCCCCTTCCTGATCACATTTTCAAAGGACTCCGTCTGGGCGGCAATGGACTTGTAGTCGAGGAAACGCTGCTCTGAATTGGACAGGATCGTCAGCTTCAGCCCTGTTTTATGCTCGATATAGTCTTTCGTGATCAGCGCTGTCCGAATCTCCCGCAGGGCGCTGGTTCCAACCATGCGGTAGCTGTCCACATGGTATCCTTCCATGATCTTTCTGTACTCGGTCAATGTATCGATCAGCCGGTCCATCTTCGCGCCGGAAAGGGTTTTCCTCCCATAGGCATCACTGCCCAGATCGATCCTGCAGCTCAGGCAGTCGAACAGATGAAACCCTTTCCGCGCTGATATCTCGTACAGCTTCATCTCCGTCTCTGTCGAGCCGATCATAATCGAAGCAAACAGTTTAACAGCCATTTTCACTTCTCCTCCCTTGTCCCCAAAAGGTGATCGATGAACTGCCTGGCGCTTCTTCCGCTGCGTCCGCCGTGGCTCAGCTCCCAGGCATTCGCCTCCTCGTAAAGCTCACTCTCATCCATCTGAAGTCCCTCTTTCTGCGCGATTCCCTTCAGGATTCTCTGGAATTCCTTCCTGTCCGGCGCGCCAAAATAGATCGTGACGCCGAAGCGGTAGGACAGCGACAGCTTTTCCTGAACCGTATCGGAGGTATGCATGTCGGAACGGATGTCTCCTTCCTTGTCCGCATAGTTCTCACGGATCAGATGCCGGCGGTTGCTCGTCGCATAGATCAGGACATTTTCAGGCTTCTTCTCAAGACCGCCCTCAATCACGGCCTTGAGATATTTGTAATCTGTCTCGAATTCCTCAAAGGACAGATCATCCATGTAGATAATAAACCGATAGTTCCTGTTCTTGATCTGGGCCAGAATGTGAACAAGATCCCGGAACTGGTGCTTGTACACCTCGATGATCCTGAGGCCCTGCCCGTAATACTCATTCAGGATCCCCTTGATCGAGGAGGACTTCCCGGTGCCCGCATCCCCGAACAGAAGACAGTTGTTTGCCCGTCTTCCGGCCAGAAACGCTTCCGTATTCTCCCGGAGTTTTTGCTTCTGGATCTCACATCCGATCAGATCATCCAGATTAACATGCGCGATGTTTGTGATCGGAACGATCTGCGTGCGGTCTTTTCTGTCATGAATGACCCGGAATGCTTTGTGAAGGCCGAATTTGCCGCATCCGAAATCACGGTAAAACTCATCTACATGGCTCTTAAACGCCTCCGTCGTCCGGCTGGATGAGAGCTTCCTGCTCAGATCCTCGATCCGGTCGCGGATCCTTCTGCTGGCAAGCCTCCGGTCGTCCCCTCCGAATTCATAATCTGCGGCCATCGAATAGAGAGACGTCCCAAGGCACGCTTCGATATCCGAAAAATCATAGGCAAAAAGCTCGCGGAAGATCTCAAAGTCATGCAGCGCGATGGGGTTGATCCCTCCCGGCACAGCCGCTCTGATCTCATGAGCCCTGGAATAGGCATTCTCATGATAGACCAGATACCACGTCAGCCAGGAATGCCAGACATTTCCGGAGAATCCGTAATTCTGCGCCGTTTCGATCATCTTCTGCATCAGGGCGCAGTAAGAGCGGAGCTCCTTTGCGCCGGAAAGCTCCTTCCCTCCATCGAGGATTCTTCTCTGCAGCCCGGACAGCGTTTCAAGAACCCCCTCCTCCTCGTCCCGGTACAGGACAAGCTCCTCTATTCTCAGCATGATATTACCTTTGCCTTTTTCCTTCTCATTCAGTAATTCCCCAGTATCTTCATATTGATCGCTTCCTGCCGGATCCCCCGCAGCGCGCTGCGGACAGATGTATCGTTCAGGTTTCCTTCGAAATCGATGAAGAACCGGTATTCCCAGTTCCGGCCGGGAATCGGCCTCGATTCAATGTGCGTCATGTTCACATCATTGAAGAAAAAATTAGACAGAATATTAAAAAGGGTTCCGGTGGAATGCGGAAGCTCGAAGCAGATCGTGATTTTCCCCGCACCCTTCACGAACACTCTCTGGTTTGTAACGATCATGAATCTCGTCTCATTTGCGTCAAGATCATTCACATGTTCCTTCAGCACATCCAGATGGAAGAGCCGGGCCGCAAAAAGACTCCCGATCGCTGCTTCGTCTTTTCTTTGGTCCTCCGCGATCTTCCGGGCTGCGAGCGCCGTGTTGTCATAAGCCGCCGCTTTCCAGTCCGGATGCTGTGTGAACAGGATGTCACACTGGCTGAGTGCCTGCGGATGGGAATAAACCGTCTTCACATCCTCGATCCGGGTTCCGGGATATGCCATGAGCACATGTTCCACAGGGATAATCTGCTCCGCGACAATATAATTCTCAAAGTCCACCAGCAGATCAAAATTATCCGCCACGATCCCTGCCGTCGTGTTTTCGATCGGAAGAACCGCGTAGTCAGCCGATCCGTCCGCAATTGCTTCCATCGCGTCGCGGAATCGCCGCACATGAAAGGAATCTGTCTGATCCCCGAAAAATGCCTGCAGCGCCGCGTGGCTGTATGCTCCTTCCACCCCCTGGTACACCACCCGGATGTTTTCCCGGTCAAGCTCCGGCACTTCTATGAAGGGAATCCTCCCTGAACGCCTGTTCTGCTCCAGAAGCGCGTACTGCCTGCGGCGGCTCATTCCCATCAGCTGGCGGAACAGTTCCCTGACGCCCCGCCTGTTGAATTCACCGTGCGCGAGCTCGCTCACAGCGGCAAGCTTGGCCGCCTCCCGCTCTTTGTCGTAGACCTTCCGGTCCCCCCGCGCTTTCACCGCGGCGACTTCCTCCGCGACTTCCATGCGTTCCTCAAACAGGGCAACGATCTGCCGGTCTATCCCATCGATCCGCTCTCTCAGCTTCCTCAGATCCGTTCTCTGGTCAGATTCCTCTCTTTCCGCCGCATCCTGCGCACACTCCCGGTGCACCGGACGGGTGCCGCCGTGCGGATCCTCCAGGCGCGCCGGGATGCTCTCCTTCTCACCAGGCTGCCTGCATGCAGCTTCCGGCCTGTTTTCGTTCATTCGTCCCACCCTTCCATCAATCGGTAATGAACCATAATCTTCCTGACCTCCTGGCCTTCCTTCAGATCAAGGTCCTCCACATCCGATACATGAGGCATCACTGGCTCTTCCTCCTGCAGTTCAAGCTCGATCCAGTTATAAGCCTCCTCTCTTGCATTCTCCAGCGCCTCATGAAGGTTGGAGCCCGAGCACCTGCACATTGCAAGATCCGGGAACTCTCCCTCCCAGGAGCCATCCTCTCTTTGGGTCAGAACAACCGGGTATATAAACGTCATGACTTCCTACTTTCCGTTCGTGATTCATCTGGACTCAGACGATACGCTTCCGTGATCGCCATAATGAAATCAGTATATCATGTTTCACCGGAACTTTCATTGTCAAGGTTGCGTCTCTTTGGAATTTCATGTAATATAAAACCGCAAAAACCGAACGTCTTCCGTTCCTCTTATGAGAATGGGAATCGTTCCGGGTTAACTGTTTTCAGACATATGGCAGGAGGGACCCATGAGACACTGCATGAGTCCTCTGGACTTTACGGTCGAAGAGCTTGACCAGATGATGGATCTGGCGGCCAGAATCGAAAAGGATCCGGAGGGATACGCGCACGTTTGTGACAGAAAAAAAATTGCTACTTTATTCTATGAGCCAAGTACCCGCACCCGACTAAGCTTCGAAACAGCGATGCTGAATCTCGGGGGCAGCGTAATTGGCTTTTCTTCTGCCCAGTCAAGTTCTGCGGCAAAGGGCGAAAGCGTTGCGGACACGATCCGCGTGATCTCCTGCTTTGCCGATATCGCCGCGATCCGGCATCCGAAGGAAGGCGCCCCTTACGTTGCGTCGCTTCATTCCTCGATTCCGGTAATCAATGCCGGGGACGGCGGACATCAGCATCCTACCCAGACGCTCACTGACATGACGACGATCCGCCAGCTCAAGGGGCGTCTCACAAATCTGACAATCGGGCTGTGCGGAGACCTGAAGTTCGGCCGTACCGTCCATTCCCTGATCTCTTCCCTGGTGCGTTATCCGGGAATCCGTTTTACCCTTATCTCACCGGAGGAACTGAGGATCCCTGACTATGTGCGGGAGGATGTTCTCGAGAAGAACCATATTCCTTATGAAGAGGTGATCCGTCTGGAGGACGCGCTGCCTGACCTGGATGTCCTGTACATGACCAGGGTTCAGAAGGAACGTTTCTTCAATGAGGAGGATTATGTCCGCATGAAGGACTTCTATATTCTGGACGCGGAAAAGATGAAGCTGGCGCGTGAAGACTGCACCGTGCTCCATCCCCTTCCAAGGGTAAATGAGATTTCGGTTGATGTGGACAATGATCCGCGCGCCTGCTATTTCAGGCAGGTGCAGTACGGGGTCTATATCCGGATGGCGCTGATCATGACTTTGCTGGAGGTGACAAAATGAGCCAGGAACATATGCTGAATATCGGCGGCCTTCATGAAGGCGTCGTGCTCGACCACATTCCCGCCGGAAAGGCCATGGATATTTACAAGAGGCTGAAGCTGGATAAGATGGACTGCCAGGTTGCCATGATCATGCATGCCCGTTCCAGCAAGATGGGGCAGAAGGATATTATTAAGGTAGAGGCTCCGCTTGAGCATCTTAATCTGGACGCGCTTGGTTTTATTGATCACACGATTACGGTGAATATTATCAAGGACGCCAAGATTGTGGAAAAGCGTGATCTGCGTCTTCCGAGGAAGCTGATTAATGTCATTCACTGTAAGAATCCGCGCTGTATTACTTCGATTGAGCAGGGGCTGGATCATGTTTTTTATCTGGCGGATGAGGAGGCGGAGGTTTATCGCTGTATTTACTGTGAGGAGAAGTATCACAGTGCGAAGAAGCGCAGCTGAGTTTTTCCGCACCTGGCTTCCGCTCCGGAAGGACAGATCCGTGTCGCAGGCATATTATGCTGCGGAGGTTTCTTTTCCATATCTTCCGCTCCAGAAGGACTGGCCCGCCGCAAACCTGTAGCCCGCTTCGCCGAGCTAACTGCCAACTACGACCAGGAGTCCGGGGTATTCATCGAACGATTCATTCATACCCCGGACTCCAGGTCTCCGTAGGCAGTGGATCTCGTCTCGCTCCTGCAAATGGTTTGCTTACGGGCCCGTCGCTTCTTCCGCTTTGATCTCTCCGTTGCCGTTCCGTGCTCAGCCGTCCGCGTACTATCTTCGGAGCTGGTGGAACAATGGCGTTATGAGTCACACCCTGGCTGCAGCACGTTGATCAGGGTATACCCTGTAACAGATATTACGGCATCGTGAAGCTGCGCTACAGCCGAAAAAGGATCGTGCCCGTAAGCAAACCATTTGCAGGAGCGAGCTGAGATCCACTGCTTACGGAGATAAGGCGTCCGGGGTATGAATGCATCGTTCGATGAATACCCCGGACGCCTTATCGTAGTTAGCAGTTAGCTCAGCGAAGCGGGCTACAGGTTTGCGGCGGGCACGTCCTTTAAGGCTGTAAGGCAACCCCTTCAGATCCATAGCTGTAAGGCAATCCCTTCAACTCCATTGCAGCAGAACAGCGGAAGAAACCACGCTGCAGCGGAAGAAACCACGCTGCAGCGGAAGAAATCACGCGGCTCCGCCCAGGTAAGCCTGCTTCACCTTCGAATCATTCGCAAGATCCGACGCCTTCCCCTCCATGGTAATGTTCCCCGTCTCGATCACATAACCACGATTCGCAATATTCAGCGCCATCTTCGCATTCTGCTCCACCAGAAGCACCGTAACACCATTCTCATTGACACGGACAATCGTCTTAAAGATTTCCTTCACCAGAAGCGGGCTCAGGCCCATCGAAGGCTCATCCAGAAGAAGCATCTTCGGCTTCGACATCAGGGCCCGTCCCATCGCAAGCATCTGCTGCTCGCCGCCGGAAAGAGTACCCGCAAGCTGATTTCTTCTCTCCTTCAGCCTGGGAAGCATCTCAAAGACCATCTCAAAATCACTCTGGACGGCAGCCTTCCCATCCTTTCTGGTATAAGCCCCCAGCTCCAGGTTCTCCTGCACCGTCAGCCCGGAGAAAACCCTTCTCCCCTCCGGACACTGCGCCAGGCCCAGCGTCACAATCTTATAGGCATCCATCTTCGAGATCAGCCTGCCATCATACGTGATCGAACCGCTCTGCGACTTCAGGAGTCCGGAAATCGCGTGCATGGTCGTCGTCTTCCCCGCGCCGTTCGCGCCGATCATCGTGACGATCTCGCCTTCCTTGACATACAGGGACAGATCCTTGATCGCATGAATCGATCCATAGTAAACATTCAGATTATCTATCTTCAGAATTTCCCCCATCAGTCGTCGTCACCTCCCAGATATGCAGCGATGACACGCGGATCATTGCTGACTGTTTCCGGATCACCATGCGAAATGATCTTTCCATATTCAAGAACCGTAATCTCCTCACAGATCCCCATGACAAACTTCATGTCATGCTCGATCAGGAGAATGGCGATCCTGAAGTCATCCCGTACCTTCCTCACCGTCTCGCGAAGCTCAAGCGTCTCATTCGGATTCATTCCGGCGGCAGGCTCATCCAGCAGGAGCAGCTTCGGATCGGAAGCCAGCGCCCTGCAGATCTCGAGCTTTCTCTGCTCACCGTAGGGAAGCTGAGACGCCACATAGTCCGCTTTGTCGGCAATCCCGAACACATTCAGGAGCTCCATGGCCTTCTCGTTCATCTTTCTTTCCCGGTCGCGGAACACGCCGTCCCGGAAGATACCGTGCCACATGCTATAGGTGACCCTGTTGTGCATACCGACCTTGACATTGTCCAGGACGGACATTCCCTTAAACAGGCGGATGTTCTGGAAGGTCCGGGCGATTCCCGCCTTGGAGATGAATTCCGGACTCTTTCCGGTGATATCCACCCCGTCGAGAACGATGTTGCCCTGACTTGGAACATACATACCGGTAAGCATATTAAACGCCGTTGTTTTGCCGGCGCCGTTCGGACCGATCAGTCCGTAAAGATGACCGCTGTCGATCTTCAGCTCAAAGCCGGAAACCGCCTGCAGACCGCCGAAGGAGATGCCGAGATTCGTCACTTCCAGAAGTGCCATATCACTCATCCTCCTTTCCCTGCTTCTTCTGCGCAAAATAGCTGCCGTCCGCAACCTCCGTAACCTGCTCTTCCTCCTCCGGTTTCTTTCCCCTGATCCGGGCGGTCAGCCTCTGCCGGAACTGAACAAAGGCGGGCGCCTGGTTGAACAGCATGATTACGATCAGAACGATCGAATAGATCAGCATGCGATACTGGCTGAAGCCCCGGAGCAGTTCCGGAAGCAAGGTCAGAAGCGCCGCGGCTATGATGGATCCGGGGACATTGCCCATACCGCCGAGAACAACCATGACCAGCACATTGATGGACAGATTGTAATCGTATTTCTTAAAATCAAGGGTGGACAGATTCAGCACGTAGATCACGCCTGCCAGACCGGCAAACACCGCGCTGGAGATAAACGCCATCAGTTTGTAACTCGTCAGGTTGATTCCGATCGACTTTGCGGCGATCTCATCATCACGGATCGCGGTAATCGCGCGCCCGGCCCTGGAGTTCATCAGATTCAGGACAAATGCAACCGTCAGAATCAGAAGCACGATTCCGACCGTGAAGCTCACCATCACGTTCGGAGAGATCTTGTTGATTCCGGAGATCGGCTGCGCGCCCTTGATGAGCGGCTTCGCGCCGGGCGCCAGACGGAAGGAGCCCTGGTCAATCGCCAGATGGATCCCGTTCTCATCAACTCCCAGATACGTCGTACTCAGCACATTTTTCAGGATCTGGCAGAATGCAAGCGTGACAATCGCCAGATAGTCCCCGGAAAAACGCAGCACCGGAACACCGACGATCACGCCGAACAGTCCGGCTGCAGCGGCACCGATGATGAGTGTGAGAATCACCCTCGGAACCTGATGCATGTTCAGCCCCGCACTGTTGTAGAACACAACGCCCGCAGTCGCTCCGGCCAGCATAAACGCCGCATGGCCAAGCGACAGCTCCCCGAGGAAACCGACAACCAGATTCAGGGAAACCGCCATGATCGAGTAGGCACAGATCGGGATCAGCAGCCCCAGCATCTTGCTCGAAAGCATATTCATATGGCCCATGATCTCAATCACAGCCCAGAAGACAAGGATCAGTGCGAAGGAGATGATATAGGTTCTTGTACTTTTCTTTCGATTCTTTCCGCTCTTTTTCGCCATTCGTATCACCTCACACTTTCACTGCCGTCTTCTTGCCCAGCAGGCCGGTCGGCTTCACGAGCAGAACGATGATCAGCACCAGGAATACGATCGCATCGGAAAGCTGCGTGGAGATGTAAGCCTTTGAAAGGTTCTCAATCACACCCAGCAGGACGCCGCCGAGAAATGCGCCGGGTATCGAACCGATCCCGCCAAATACAGCAGCGACGAACGCTTTAATCCCGGGCATGGCTCCGGTTGTCGGAACCAGGGTCGGATAAGAGCTCAGGAGCAATGCGCCCGCGACCGCCGCAAGCGCGGATCCGATCGCAAAGGTCAGCGAGATAATCCCGTTCACATTGATTCCCATCAGCTGCGCGGCGCCCCGGTCCTCGGACACTGCCTTCATCGCGTGGCCGATCCTCGTCTTGTTGACGAACCAGATCAGAGCGATCATGATCAGGACACTGACAAGGATCGTGACAATCGTCTCGGCGGGAATGCTGAGTTTCCCGCCTGCAAGGCTCAGGGGCTCCATGGAAATGATCGAAGTAAAGGACTTCGGATCCGATTTCCACAAAAGCATCGCGATGTTCTGCAGCAGGAAGCTGACGCCGATCGCCGTGATCAGTACCGCAAGAGAAGGCGCGGACCGCAGCGGCCGGTAGGCAACTCTTTCAATGGTGATGCCAAGCAGCGTACACACTGCCATGGCAAACAGAACCGCAAGGAACGGGTTCCATCCTCCGGAACAGAATGTGAAATAAACCATATACCCGCCTATCATGATGACATCACCATGGGCGAAGTTCAGCATCTTGGCGATCCCGTAAACCATCGTATAGCCAAGCGCGATCAGGGCATAAACGGATCCCAGCGAGATCCCGCTGATCAGATAGCCCAGAAACTGCATACTCTCTCCTCCATATACCTGTCAAAGGGGCTGTCGAACGCAGCCCCTTTGCCGCGGTGTCCCACACCGCATTATCCGGAACAAGGCAGCGATGCACCATTTACGGCATCGCCGCAGTTCCCTGACCGTTCTCCATTCTCCGGTCAGATCCATTCATCTGATATCAGTCAAGGCTGACATACTCTCCGTTCTCGATGACCATTCCGCGCGGATCCTTCGAAACGGCACCGCTCGCATCCCATGTCATGCCGGCACCGGTCAGTCCGTCATAGGAGAAATCTCCGCCGGTCAGAACCGCCTTGACAGCCTCGCAGACCTCGGAAGGATCCATATCAGCCGTCACGCCCGCTTCCTCGCAGGCAGCGTAGAGAACCTGAACAACATCGTAGCCGTCCGCAGCAAACTGGTTCGGAACATCGCCGCCCGTCTTCTCCGCGTACTTCGCAACGAAGTCCTTGGTCATATCATCTTCCGCGTCCGCAACGAACGGGGTAAGCAGCATCACGCCCTCGGCAAGAGAGGTATCAAAGCCCTCAACCGTAAGGAGTCCGTCCAGACCATCGCATCCGAAGAACTTCGGCTCATAGCCCATCTTATCGGCGGCGATCAGGACCTGGCTTGCCGGAGTATAGTAGATCGGCAGGAAGATCAGATCCGCGCCGGCGTTCTGGCAGGACTGCACCTGGGTGGTAAGGTCGGTGGAATTGTCATCCGTGAACGCTTCCTCCGCGACAACTTCCAGTCCGACCGCCTCTGCCTCGGCGATAAAGGTCGAATAGATTCCGGAAGAATACGCGTCGGCGGAGTTGTAGATAACGCCGATCTTCTCACCAAGCTTCTGCTCGGCGATATAGTCAGCGGATGCGGAACCCTGGTTGGGATCCGTAAAGCAGACCTGGAATACATTGTCGCCAAGGTCGATCACATCCTGGGAGGATGCGGACGGCGTCAGCATGAGCATATTGTCATTCAGCGCTTCCGCTCCGACGGCCAGGCAGGGGCTCGTCGTAACGGTTCCGCCGAGAAGCTGCATGCCCCAGTCCTTCAGCGTATTGTACGCGTTGACGCTCTTTTCCGGATCATGCTCGTCATCCTCGAACTGAAGCTCGAACTGGAGATCCGGGTTGGAAGCATTCACATCCTCAACAGCGATTTCCATGCCGTTCTTGACATTCGAGCCATAGATCGCGGCTGCGCCGGTGATCGGTCCGATTCCGCCGATCTTAATGGTTTCAGCAGCGGACGCGCTCATGACAAAACTGGCGGCCAGAGCACCTGTCACTGCTACCGTAATAATCTTCTTCATCTTGTTTACCTCCTCCTGAAACAGTAATTAAAAACACGTTGCAGGTATTGTAACATTAAGTTTTTTATAAATCAATTGTAAAGATCCTGTTTTACGCTAATTATTTCGGCAAACAACAGATTATCCTGTAAAAACAACACTGATATCTGCTCCGTCACTCCATTCATAGCCGGAAAGAGGGCTTTCTGACTGATTCTGATGAATTATAACCTGCTCCAGATAATAGCATGCCCCCGTCACGTCTTCCCCGACCTCCTTCACCCTGGACGGAATCTCCAGCGTACGGATCGAAGTCATGAAAAAGCAGTAATCGCCAATGGATTCCAGGGAATCCGGAAGAGAAACCCGGCACAGATTATAGCAATCGCTGAATGCCTCCGCCCCGATCGACCGGATTCCCTGTCCGATGGTAACCGACCGGATGTCGGAACCGCTGAACAGCCCTTCTCCGATCTGTGTGATCTCAAGAAGCTCGTCTCCTCTTTTCACATAATGCGGGATCGTGATGTCCAGGGAAGAGAAATCAAGAATCCCTCCCGTGGCCGGATCGGTCAGCTGTGAGGACAGAAGTTCGGATGTAAGCGTCACGTCATGTCGGATCACTTCGATCTCAAATTCCATGCCTCCTGGCGTGTCCGCCGGTGCAAGGACCGCGTTCTCCATCGTACAGGAGGAAAGCGTCCAGTTTCCGCTGTTCTTTTCCGATATTTCCCAGCTGCTTCCCCTGGCAAAGGAAAAAACTGCCTGCTGTCCTCCCCTGATCCGGAAACAGCCCTGCGCATCCGTCTTTCCATTTCCTGTCACTTCCCGGGTCGCCGCATCGCGCAGCGTATAAGGCAGATACTTTCCCGGAAGGCTCAGCCCCTGAAGCTTTTGAAGAATCTGTATGGTAAACTCCTGATCGCTCTTAACATCTGTCTGCTTCTCCACCACACAGCTGTCCATCTCATTTTCATTGACAAAGGTATTGCCTTCACATCCGATCATCATGCCGAAGGACGGATCCGACAGATCCGGAACCTCCCTGACACGCAGGTCTCCCTCCTGCGCCTCGTGCTCCAGATAATACAGTTCACTCCGCACGCTGCCGTCCGAGACAGCAGCCGGAAGAACCGGATAACCCGCTGCAGATGCTTCCGAGGAAGAAGGCTCCCTGACAAGCCTTATGATACCGTCCGCGCCGGTCTGCCGGATCGGACCGATGGCAGATCCGTTCAGCCACTGCACCCAGTCCACGCCTTCTGCCGGAATCCAGTCTCCCCCCTCATACCGCTCCAGGCAAAACGCAAGTACGGCTCCGTCCGGAACCTGATCCCATCCGTGGCTTTCCGGAGGAAACTTCTTTACGATCAGGGTTTCCTGAGAAGGCTTTACACTGTGAATCTCATTGACAAACACAAGATCCGTCATCTGCGGGGAGAGACTGCCTGAGGCCTGCGCGTCTCTGCCCGGCGCAGTGCAGATCATGTCATAGACCACACCGTCCCGCATCCATGTTCCTCCCTTCTGCTCGGAAACCCGGAACCTGCATCCCTCGGGAAACCCGGACAGAAGGAGGGTCTGCTGTTCGGACAGGCAGATCCGGCCGTCTGTCAACTCGCATCTTTGCAGTGATCCGTCTGAAGCATCCGCCACGCTGACAGGACCTGTGAGAGGAGCGAATGCCCCTCCCTGCTCCATCTCGATCAGGAAAACCGTCCGGAGGGAAGACGCGCCTCCCTTTGCCTGCTCGGCCTCCAGATAGTCCTGAGCCTCCTGGTCTCCCGAAGCAGCCGTAAACTGCTTCCGGACCATCCCCTGGCAATCCTGTCCATTGATAAACAGAGCATGCGCCATATCCTCCCCGCCGTCCCCGAGCGTTCCGCTCTGCGGAGCAAGCCCTGCGGGATAGGCCTGCGGGCAGGCCGGATCAGGAGTCTCCGTCACTCTCCACCGGGTGCCTTCCGTATCAAGATCCGTAAAGGTGGCCTTCATTCCTCCTTCCAGCGTAAACCGTCCATCCTGATCTGTCCTGAGCTGCCTCCCGTCTGATCTGAGATAGGGGGTATCCGAAGAAGGCTGCATCGTTCCGGACGCGTCTGATCGCTCCAGAAGAAAGGTAAAGGTCTTTCCGCTGTTGTCAGCCCCTCCGCTTTGATTCTCTCCAAAGACCGGACTGAAATAGAAGAAGAAGCCTTTCTTGTTGTTTTCCGTAAGTCTCCACAGTTCGAAAGATACCTGGGAGCAGCCGCTGTAGGTTCTTGTGGTTCCGGCTGCTATGGAGCCCCGGAAGGATCCGATGTCCCTGTCTCCGGATATCACGCGCAGGCGCTCGTCCCCGATCAGGGAAACCGCGCAGGGAAATGTCACCGTGAAGCCGGTCATCTGTGCTGAGGAGTAAGAGAACAATGGCTTCATCGCGTCTTCCGGAGAAATGGTTCCCGGATATCCCGGAGTGAATACCGTTGTCCGGTTTTTCCTTACGCCGGATAAAACCGCCTTGGATACTTCAAGGCTTCTTTTCTTCCAGCTGTTCCGGATCACCACGCTTTTTCCGCTCCCCAGAAGCGGCATGACAGCTGACGTACATCCCCGGTTCATCATCGCATAGTCCGCGGGACAGTCCGTCTCCTGAACTACGTAAGACGCAAGAGCCTCCAGATGCTTCAGGGTGATCTCCCTGCCGGCGCACACAAGGCTGAAGCCCCCCTGCGCATCTGTCACGAATCCGGTATCCTCCATCACTCCCTCGATTCCCGGCACCGGCACCGCAGACAGATCCGGATGGTCCGGATCAAATGCCGCCGCCTCGAATCCTTCCTTCATCTTCCAAAGGCGGAAGGAAAAGGCTTCATTGCAAAGAGCCGCCTCTCTGTGCAGAACCTCCTTCCGGAGATGAAGTTCCTTCCATCTCCACGCATTTTCGAGCGTGACAGCCGTTTCCTCCGGTAAAAGGATTCCGCTCTTTTCACAGTCAACTTTTGCGTAGTCCGTCCCTTCTCCCGTACATGCGCTGTCCTCCACTGCCTCAAAGCTGCATCCGGCCTCCCCGGGATGCAAAGCGATCGTCTCCCCTGCATGCAGCAGCACACAGCTGTCCTCATCAATCTGATGCTCCTCCAGAACCTGATTCTCCACCAGGCCTTTCTCAGGATCCACCGTCCAGTACGGCCTTCCGGCAAGACTGTTCCCGCCGGATGTTACACGCACGCGGAACGCATCCTCCGGCAGGATGGTTCCTTCCGGAACCCCCAGTACCTTCTTCGTCAGATACAGGGTCGGATACCAGGTGTTTTCAAACCGGCATACTCTTCCTTCCGAAGCAGTCTCCTCCTGCATATTGAGCTCATAACAGGAGGATCTGATCTCCTCAGCCTCGAGGTCATCGGCTCCTGCCATCTCCTCAAAGACCGCCCGCTGGCCTGCCGCCAGCTGAAACAGTCCTTCCCTGCCGGTTGTGTGAAGATTGCCGTCCTCCGACCACACCGTTCTTCCCTCCGCGTCCTCCGTGCGGGTCTCCAGACGGTATTCATGAAGCGCGGCGGCACTGCCGTTTGCCGTCAGCCGGAACACAAAGGCATCCTTTTTCTGCGCGTGGGACGGCTCATTTGCCAGAACCTTCTCCACGATCAGCGTCTTCTTCTTTTTCAACGTCACTTCCACGGCATTCCCCTGCACAAGATCGCCCTCCGGCTCATCCGGACTTGTGCTGTAAAATGACACGCACTGATAAGCATGCTCCGCGTTTGTCTTTCCTTCTCCCTCGCCGATCCCGGGCGCATCCATGCGAAGGAACAGCCTGACGCAGTCGCCCATCTCCAGGCAGAAGCTGCTGCCGTCTTCTTTTCTTCGAAGCTCTACCGCAACGGAGCACGCCGTTTTCTCCTGATCCCAGCTTTCCAGCCGGACCCAGCCATTCTCCGCTTTCAGAACATCATCCGGCGGATGCCCTTCTCCGGGAAGCGGGGCATGACGGTCCTCATTCAGCCAGACAACAGGAACGATTCCCATACGCTGCGCGTCCCGGACATCGACCGATCGCAGGACGCCCTGCCAGGAATCCTCATCGAAGATGCGGCCGCTCTCAGCCGTCCTTCTTTCTTCCCCGGCAATCTCCAGATGCGCCAGAACAACAATCCCGGAGATGGGCTGGGTTGAGACATTTGTCACATCGATCCGGTAGGAATACGGATCCTCCTCGCCGACAACAGCGCTCCTTTCCCAGTCTGAATACAGATCCCCGTCCGGCCTGACGGTAAGATCGATTCCGTCTGTCAGACTGACCGCCTGATCGCTGTCACATCGGGCGAGGGCATACAGTACGGTTCTGAGCGAAGTGACATGGTCAGAGTCAATATCCGCCCCGAATACCTCCAGCTGCCTCTTATCCTCTCCGGAAAACGAAATCACACACCCATCGTCGCAGGATACCTCATCCTCCGTTCCGATCAGCTGCATGTCAGGATCCTCCGGCCGCTCTCCCGGCATAACGGCGGCGATATTGGGCATGGTCTTCATGCGTTTCAGATCGCGGTACGGACAGACAGCGCTGAACTGAACACCTGCCCCGTTCAGCCACATCTCTCCATTCATCCGGGGAACCGACTCTTCCTCCAGACCGATCGTTACATCCAGGATCACCATCTGCCGGCCGGTATGCTTCCAGTCCGGGATCACTCCCGTCTCCGGATCGATCCGCACACTCACATCCCTGCAGTTCCACAGGGAAGCGGTCACCAGATCCTGATCGCTGTCTCCCATCACCAGACCGGCCTTCGGCAAAACCGAGGGATCCAGCGTCACTCCCGCCGGAAGCAGATCATAGATTCTGTAGGACCTTCGGTCCGGCGCTGTCAGCTGCACATTTCCTGCCGCGATCCGCTGCGCCGCTTCTTTGCTGTAGATCCGGTATCCTTCCACAGCACCTATCGTACAGGTCAGGCGGATACAGCCGTTTACAGGGTCATTTTCCCGGGAAACAGACTTAACCGCCTTCGCATGCTTTTTCAGGGAAGTGAGGCGGGCAAAGGAATTCGCCCTCATCGAAAAGATCCCGTACAGGAATCTTGTCAGGTCTGCGAGTCCCGGTTCGGAATCCTCATCATACTGTTCGTCTGAGGTGTCATGGAACCATTCCTGTGAATCTCCCCCCGTGCTTCTTGCCAGCACCGACCCAAGATGTTCCACCTCAAAAGCCGTCAGCGTGTCCGGTCCGGCCTGCGAGAGAAGCCTTTCACACACCGGGCTGCCCGGCTTTATACAGAGTCTGGAATCGATGGTGCAGAAGGAGTCATAGTCTGCAGCATGATGAACCACCTTTACTCTCCAGATCTTTCTCTGGAGCTGCTGCTTCGGGAAGGTATAGCTGATCCTGCCGGAGCTGTTCCACGGAAGCTCTGCCGCCAGTTCAAAATCATCGGAATTCTCATACATGGCCCATATCGTTGTGGAACGGTCCGCGCCGGGACATTCTTCCTCCGGCATCGGCGCACAGGTCCGGTCCTCATAGACATCCATCCCCCTGTCCCTGATACTGACAGTCACATCCGTATAATAGTAATCCTGCGCGCCAAGAAGCTGTACGCCCTGGCCTGCTTCGTCACTCAGGCCTGCGAGATACAAGGCGTCATCCACCGTCGTAACCTCATAGCCGCATCCGTCTTTGTAGCTTCCCGCCGCGCTTCCCTCTGTCTCATGCGTGCAGGCATATCCCCTGCATTCAGACCGGATTCTCAGAGGAACACTTCCCGCCTCCTTTCCGGATTCCTTCATAAGGCGGTATTCATTGACCCACCCGCTCAGAGAGACGCTGCGCCTGTTATAGGAAACCGTTCCGCCGGAGGAAGGCTCCCCGGTCCAGGCAAAGATTCCGACATCGTTTCCCCTGTATTTCCATTCGTAGTCAACAAATGTCCAGGATGCCGGCGCGGTGTTTGTGCTGACCTCATCGAGCCCGTCCGACGGAGTCAGCGCAAGAGCCGCATCCAGCTTGATTACGGACGCATTGTTCTTCAGCGCCCGCTTCCGCACAGCAGTAACGACCGTTGTCAGAAGATGAAACCTTCCGGGACCGGTATACCGGCTCAGATCCTGAGAAGAAAGCGCCGCAATCGCAAAGCCTCGCTCCTGTGGAACGTACCGGCTCACGATGCTTCCGTCCCCCGTGCTTCCCTCCGCCGCACCCGCGATCCGTGTGATGCTCCCCACCACAAAGGAGTCATCCGTTCCGCTGACCCCGGAGGCGGACAGTTCCCCGTCGATCTGCATCGTCCATGGCTGGCTGAACTGCCCCTGGCTGTCGATCCTCCACGCAACGAACAGCCATTCCTTCTCCTGCCCGTTCAGATATGCGGGAAGGCTGCCGCCGAGCACTCTCTGTACCTGATCCTTCGTATAGAGGGCAGGCATGCAGCTGATCGTACCGTCGGAAAATGCATCCGCGCTGGCTGACAAAAGCTCCGCTCCCGAGTCGATGCTTCCGCTCAGTTCCTCCATGGAACGGCTCTGCTTCGATCCGTCTGACAGGCGAACCTCAATCTGCGGTGTGACAGTCCATTCGGATCCGTCCGTCAGGGAAAAGATCTCTACCGGATGATAAAGAACCTGGAACGCAGTGTTGGTTCCGGAAGCGATCGGACGATAATTGAAGAATACCAGGCTTTCCTCCGCAGTGTCTCGATACCAGTTAAAGGGACTGTTCAGGCTTTCGGCAAACGCGTCCGGCGTTCCTTTCGGGACGCCGATCTGACAGGGATTGACAGCCTGGGAAGACCGGTCCCTGAGAAGCGCCTCCGGAACCCTGATCTCCACGCTTCCTTCCTCCAGATCGGTCGATGTATGGAATTCAATCTGATATTTCAGGGAAAAGTCATCCGTTTTCGAGACATGATGAAGATCCGGCTCATTTACATAATAATCTGAGCAGGTCCACAGAGAGAGCTCTTCCGCAGCAGCCATCAGCATGCCGTCTGCCCTTCCACGCACATGGAGCTGATCCGGATCGATTTCCGTAGCAGCACCCGCGATTTCTTCGGGAAGAAGCGCCAGCTCCCTGAGCGTCAGAGAATGCTCATAGCCGTAGAGCGCAGGCGCCATCTCTCCTTCGCTCTCGGTCTCAGAAGCGGTTCCTCCACGCTCTGCAGCCTCCGGATCCGGGTCTTCTTCCGGCCCCTGAATGAGAGGATCCGGCTTTCCCGCATCCTTTTTTTCCGTACCCTGGCCGTCCGTATTCTCCGGCTCCGTATCCGACAGCTTATCCTTTACGGGATGCTCTGTATCCAATCCTTTTTTCCTGATTCCGCCGTCAAGGAAAACCAAAGCTTCTGTTTCCGGAAACTCCGTATCCGGATTCTGTGCATCGTCAAAGAGTGCATCCGGCACGCAGCCCGCCTGGCTTCCCATGTTCGGATCCAGGATCAGTCCTCCCGTATTCAGTTCCACCGGCCCGGCGAGGACCGGCTCATCCGGTCCGGGCAGATTCATGCCGGCAGGGGCCGTACGCTCCGTTTCATCCGGCGCTGAAAAACCTGCTCCGTCAGACTCCGTTTCATCCGGTGCCGGAAGATCCATTCCGTCCGTTTCTCCGGGCGCCGCCCCTTCCGGCATGGAAGGATCGATCCCGTCCGATCCTCCTGGCGCCAGCCCTTCCGGTTCGCGGGAAGTATCCGCCTCCGACCCGGTAAACTCCGTTTCCCGGATGGTCTGCGTTGTCGCATCCGACGGCTTCAGACGGGTTATCTCCCGTTCCGTCTCTACCCCCGGCACGGATATCAGACCTGTCAGACTCAGCAGAATCGACATGCCGCAAGCCGCAGCCCTTCGCCTCAACCTTGTTTCTCTCATCTTCCCTTCCCTGTTTTTTCTCATGATCCGTGCCCTTTCTTTTTTATGCCTGCCACGATGATCCATCCCCAGACAAACATCCCGCCGATTCCGATGCAAAGCGTAAGAACGATCCCGGATCCGCCCAGTGCCGGAACGAAAAGCCTGACATCTGTCTGCTCATTTTCAAATAAAAGGGTGGGAATACCATTCTTCACCACAAGATCCGTATAACCTGACTCTTCAGCCGGGATCAGCTGCCGGTATCCCATCTCTCTTTCTTCGCGCACACTGAAAACAGCGTCTTTTTCAAGCGCGCAGAATATGGCTCTCTCTCCTCCGCTCAGTGTAAAATGACCGTTTTCATCAGTCTTATTCGGATCCGTCCCGGTCAGATTCCCGTCTTCCCCGACCAGATAATAAGAAACGCCGCGCAGGGGAAGATGATTCGGGCCGAGAAGGCAGAATACAAATCTGTGCTGCGGGTCACCGGAGCGCAGTGTTTTTGCGACAGTGAAATCTGCCAGACGATTTGTAAACGTGATTCGTCCGCGGGAGGAGACGGCTCCCCTCCATATCGTGCCTCCCGAAGGAACGAAGTCGTCCTCCGGATCATCGAT
>CAJOQO010000078.1 GCA_905236545.1 uncultured Lachnospiraceae bacterium | reverse complement strand
GGTTTTCTGGTGTTCTGGTTATCTGGTCTTCCGATCGGTTGACGGCTGTGCAGATCCCCAAAAACCGGATCCGTCACTCAAGCCGGCGATGTGGTCACTCAATCCGGCGATGTCCCCGCCAGAGACAGCACTTTCTCCCATGTCAGCGGTGCTGTGGACGCACCGAGGTACTGCGTGCTGAAAGAAGCCGCGCAGCAGGCAAGATGGCAGGCGTCCCGGTCAGAATACCCTTTCACGATTCCCGTCAAAAACGAAGCGACAAAGCAGTCGCCCGCCCCGGTCGTATCAAGCGGATCCACTTTCATGGCCGGCACCCATCCCTGACAGGATTGCGTGTCCGCATAGATCCCATCCGCCCCGCATTTGATCAGGACATTCTTTACGCCCTCTCTCCGGAGGAATGCCGCGGATTCC
Organism: uncultured Lachnospiraceae bacterium; assembly: GCA_905236545.1. GTDB lineage: Bacteria > Bacillota > Clostridia > Lachnospirales > Lachnospiraceae > Porcincola. The sequence continues at coordinate 7,451 of CAJOQO010000078.1, read as the reverse complement.
TCCGGCGTACAGGTTCCTGTCAACGTCTCCGCCTCATAACTGCTCGGAAGAAGATAATCGATCTGTCCAAGCAGATGGCGGATCCCTTTCAGTCCGATTCCGTGTTTGTCATAAACAGTATCCGCAAACACGAGGATCCCTCTCTCCCTGGCGCGGGCAAGGTACTCCTCCAGTCCGTTTCTTTCCAGATTGTCCAGTCCGAAAAGGCTCGCGAGAGAGATTGCCTTCACTCCCTCAGGAACAGGATCCGGAAGCTCGTCCATCCGCAGCATCCGCTCCACGCCGCTGGCGGAGAAGATCCTTCTCTCTCCCTTCCTGTCAATGAGTATCATGGAAGTCCCGGTTGCACCGCCTTCCCGCACACGCACCAGGGAAGTGTCAACCCCCTTCTGCTCCAGCGCGCCTTTGAGCATGAGCCCCGTGCTGTCCGACCCGATGCAGATGCACAGGCCGCAGTCCATCCCCAGCATCCTCAGGTATACTCCCTGGTTCACCGCGTCTCCCCCCATCTGGATTCCCACCTGGGAGATGCTCTGCTTTTCCTGCCATACTTCGTTCTGACTGACCGGCCTTGCCGCGATATCCATCACGGCCAGCCCTATACACAAAACATTCATCCTTCCCTCCTGAAGCATATTGCTTCCTTTCACAGGAGCAGTCAGCGAATCAGGCGCTCCCGCTTTTCGCACGGCGCACAGCGCCTCTGACAGCAAATACCGCCAAAACAGCGATCAGAACGATCAACACAATCCGAATCGTCTTCATCCTGTTTTACAGTTCCTCTCTTCTTTCCGGATCCTGTTTTTCCCTCTCCGATGCGCAATGGGATGTTTTTTCCCCGCCGCAGTCCCTGCCGCAGGAAGCGCAGCTGCCGCAGCAGCCCCGCCCTTTCTTCCGGCCGGAGACAAACAGATAAATGGATAAGGAAAACAGGGCAGCCAGAAGAACGATCAGGAACAGATCTGTAAGATTCATATTTCATCCTTTCCCGTAACGCTTCTGCTGTTATGGCGCGTTGAGCGGATCCCTTTCATCTGTTCACAGTGCCGTCGCAATCAGATGGAATAAAAACGCAGCGGCCCACGCGACCAGGCACTGCCAGACAACCACTCCCACTGCCCTTGTTGTACCCATCTCCCTCTTAATCGCGGCAATGGCCGCTACGCAGGGGGTATACAGGAGGCAGAATACCAGCAGCCCTCCCGCTGCAGCAGGTGCCATCACCGCTTCCGGGCCGCCCACGCTCCGGAACAGAACCTGCATCACCGATACAACGCTTTCCTTCGCCATAAAACCGGAGATCAGAGACGTCACGATCCTCCAGTCTCCGAGCCCCAGCGGGCGCATCAGCGGAACCAGGAACCCTGAGATCCTGGCCATGATGCTGTGGGAAGAGTCCTGCACCATCGTCAGACTCAGATCGAAGCTCTGCAGGAACCAGACAACCACAGTCGCAATCAGAATCACGGAGAAAGCCTTCTGAAGGAAATCCTTCGCCTTTTCCCACATCAGCATCAGGGTAGACTTCAGCGTAGGAAAGCGATAGTTCGGAAGCTCCATCACAAAGGGAACCGCTTCCCCGGAAAACAGTACCCTTTTGTAGAGAAAAGCAAACAGGATTCCAAACAGGATTCCAAGCACATACAGCCCGGTCATGATCAGGCCGCCTCTTCCGGGGAAGAATGCATTGACAAAAAACGCGTAGATCGGCATCTTTGCCGTACAGCTCATAAACGGCGTCAGAAGTATCGTCATCCTCCTGTCCCGGTCGCTGGGCAGTGTCCGTGTCGCCATCACAGCAGGAACAGAACAGCCGAAACCGATCAGGAGCGGGACGATGCTTCTCCCCGACAGGCCGATCTTTCTCAGCAGGGTATCCATGAAGAAGGCGACTCTCGCGATGTACCCGCTGTCCTCCAGCAGGGACAGGAAAAAGAACATCACAACCACGATGGGAAGAAAACTCAGTACGCTTCCCACTCCTTCAAAGATTCCCTTGATGATCAGGCTGTGCAGAACAGGACTCGCGCCGCCCGCTGTCAGCGCTGCGTCAACCTGATCGGTCAGTGCCCCGACTCCAAGCTCCAGAAGGCCCTGAAGCCATGCGCCGATCACATTGAAGGTCAGGAAGAACACACCGCCCATAATCGCGATAAACAGGGGGATCGCAGTCCATTTCCCGGTAAGAATACGATCAATCTTCTCAGAGCGGACTCTTTCCCGGTTTTCATACGGAGGCGTGACACACTCCTCACAGACCTTGTCGATAAAGGCGAATCTCATCTCCGCAATTGCGGCGCTCCTGTCAAGGCCACGCTCCGATTCCATCTGGAGCGTGATGTGCTCCAGGGTTTCCAGTTCATTCTGATCCAGCTCCAGCTGGTCGAGAATCATAGCATCGCCCTCTACCGCCTTCGTTGCGCAGAATCTGATCGGAAGGCCGGCTCTGAGCGCATGATCCTCGATCAGGCTCTCAACCGCGTGAAGGCTCCGGTGAACAGCTCCGCCATTCGCATCCGGCAGACAGAAGTCCTGCCGCATGGGCTTCTCCTGATACTTCGCAATATGAAGGGCGTGCGTCACCAGCTCATCCACGCCCTCGTTCTTTGCCGCAGAGATCGGAACAACCGGCGTCCGGATCAGGCGTTCCATCGCATTGACATCTACAGAGCCTCCGTTCTCCCTCAGCTCATCCATCATATTCAATGCAACGACCACCGGTACGTCCATCTCCAGAAGCTGCATCGTCAGATACAGGTTCCTCTTGATGTTGGTCGCGTCGACAATATTAATGACCGCATCCGGTTTCTCCTGCAGAACAAAATTGCGGGATACGATCTCCTCGCTCGAATAGGGGGACATGGAATAGATTCCCGGCAGATCCGTGATCCTCGTATTCCTGTGGCCGCGAATCATGCCATCCTTCCGGTCTACTGTCACTCCCGGAAAATTACCGACATGCTGATTCGCACCGGTCAGCTGGTTAAACAGGGTTGTCTTTCCGCTGTTCTGGTTGCCCACCAGAGCAAAGGACAGCACATGATCCGCAGGCAAAGGCTTCGTCTCAGATTTCTGATGATGGATGCCGGGCTCTCCAAGGAAAGGATGGTCATTCTTTTCCCCCTTCTCCTTCTTCTTTTCGTTCTCCGGCATCTTCTCTTTTCCGGGAATGCCTCCGGCACAGCTGGCTGTTTCCGGATCAGACACCTCAATCCTGGACGCATCATCCAGCCGGAGCGTCAGCTCATATCCATGAATCCGAAGCTCCATCGGATCCCCAAGCGGCGCAAGCTTGATTACCGTCACCTCAGCGCCGGGGATGACTCCCATATCCAGAAAATGCTGCCTCAGAGCGCCTTCTCCGCCCACCTTTTCGATCCGTGCGCTCTGCCCCGGTCTCAGTTCTTTTAATGTCATGCAGTCACCTCTTCCTGGGATCCCTCATCTGAGAAAGGATGTGATTCCGACTGACAGATCCCCTGTCTGTGATCCGGATACAGGATCGAAGAGATCTCATCGATCTCCTGTCTGACCTCCATCCGCCTCATCTCCCCCCGCCTGCCTTCCGCATCCTGAAGGCAGGACAGGTTCTTTTCCAGGATCCCTTTTCTCCAGAGAAGAAACTCCATCCAGACCGCAGGCCTCTCTCTCATCAGGCAGGGACCGAACCTTGCCTCAGGATCGGTCAGGGACATGCGGCCGGGAATGCATCTCATCATCTGATAATACTTTCCATCCTCAAAAACCATCCGCTCACGGACGATCCGCCAGCCGGAGCGCTCAAGGTATCTTCTGACTGACGCAATTTCTGACTGGGGCTGCAGGATCAGTTCCCTGATCTCCCGGTACAGATCCCGTCTGTGCTGCAGGATGCGGACAGTCAGCGCACCTCCCATTCCGGCGATCAGGACCGTATCCGCCTCGCCCTCCTTCAGGGAAAGCAGGCCATCGGAAAGCCGTGTCGTGATCCGTGCCTCCAGACCATGCTCCCGGATATGCGCGCCGGCCCTCTCCAGAGGTCCCCGGTTCACATCCATCGCGAGAGCGGAAGGGATCCTCCCGGACTCAGCCAGAAAGATCGGAACAAAAGCATGATCCGTCCCGATATCCGCCAGCCGGTTCCCCTCCGTCACCATCATCGCCACGGCGTCAAGCCTCTGAGAAAGATTCATCCCCTTTTCACCTCGACAGTCCTCCTCCTCTTCCTTTTCCCGGAACCATTCTCCCGCTGCAGATCATAAACGCGGGCATCCTGTCCGCATCCTGCTTCGTCACAAGGCGATCTTTACGCAGCGGAGCTCCTTCTCCTGCCGTTTTCTCCGGATCGCCTGTCCAAGATCCGCGGTGGAGGATGCCGGAGACGCGGAAAACACCTTGACAAGCGTCTCCCTTACCGCTTTCTCTCTGTCCTTTTCGGTTGACGCCTGATCCAGCGTATGGAAGATCCCCGCGATCTGCGCCTGGTCCTGGGTATCCGGAAAATGACTCAGCACCGATGCTTCCTCCACGCTCCCCCTGGTCTCCATCTGGGAATAGATCACCCGGGCGGCTTCCGCCGTCAGGCCGTCCCCATAATCCTCCGGCCCCACATACTGCTTCACTGCCGGGAAGATCCCCGGATAACGGCAGATATAATTGAGGAGAAGCCTTCTGGAGATATCGTCCCCCTGCTCCCTGACCGTTGCATGACGGTTCCTTCCGGAAGCGGAAGGCGGGGGCTGAAGCATCTCGCCGGTCACCTCGTCTTCGTAGAAGCTGCCGTCCTCATAACCGTACAGCGCGGCCGGATCATATTCCGGATCATATTCCGGATCATGGGAAGAGGCGGCAGAGGGAAGGCTTCCTGCCCTGATGCCGGCTCCCGGCGAAGCTTCCCCATTCCGCACAGAACCGGCGACAAGCTGCCTGGTGACAAGCTCCTGAAGCTGCTTTCGATCGACGAGGTATTCCCTGCAGATCGCGTCAATATAGTTTTCCCGCTCCATCTGCGTCTCAAAGGCAGCGATCCGCGCCGCGACAGATTCAAAGAAACGCGTCCTGGAATCCGGATCACTCAGATCATATTCCCGCTTCGTGATCTCGGCTTCAAACATCAGCGCGTTCTGCGCGTTCCGGATCCGTTCAGACATCCCGTCCTGTCCCAGTGCCTGGATCAGCTCATCCGGATCCTTATACGGATCCAGACGGAGCACCTTCGGCGTGATTCCCGCCTTCCTCAGCATCGGGATCGCCCGCATGGCAGCATGAACACCGGCCTGATCCGAATCATAGCTCAGGATCACCTTCCTGGTATAGCGCGACAGCAGGGAACAGTGACCCGGCGTCAGGGCGGTTCCAAGAGAGGCGACTGCGTTGGTAAAGCCTGCCTGGTGCATCGAGATGACATCCATGTATCCTTCACACAGAATCATGGAATCTTCCCGCGACCTGCGGGCAAGATGAAGCGCGTACAGATTCCGGCTCTTATCGAAGATTCTGGTCTCGGGAGAATTCAGATACTTCGGCTTCGCGTCTCCCATCACCCTGCCGCCGAAGCCGATGATCTTCCCGGAAGGATCCAGAATCGGGAAGATAACCCGGTTCCGGAACTTATCATACATGGTTCCACGCTTCTCATCAATGTTCATCAGGCCGCTCTTCCGGAGAAGATCATCGCTGACCTCCTTCGATTTCAGATAACGGTAGAGCCCGTCAGACGGCGTCTTCGGAGCGAACCCGAGGGCAAATGACTTCATGGTATCCGGCGACAGTCCCCTGGAGGTAAGATACTCCATACCGGCTTTTCCGGCGGCGGAACGGAGAAGGTAATAGTAATAGGTTCCGGCAAGCCGGTTCACATCCAGAAGCTTCGTCCGCTCGGTCATGCTTCTGCGTTCGGCAGGAGAGACCTCCTGCTCCGGCAGACGGATCCCGGCGCGCTGCGCAAGATAATTCACCGCCTCCGTGAATCCCATATTATGATACTCTTCCACAAAGGTAATCACATTCCCGCCCCTGTGGCATCCGAAACAATAAAACATCTGCTTTGGACGGGAGACCGAGAAGGAAGGGGTCTTCTCATTGTGAAACGGACACAGGCCGACATAATTGCTCCCGGAACGGCGAAGCGGTACATCCATGCCGATGACATCCACGATGTCATTCGCTGTGCGCACCTGATCCAATATGTCTTCCGAGTAATACATCAAAGCCTCCGTCGCAAAAAGGATAGTCTGACACGAACATTTGTTTGTATACAGTATAACCCTCCGGACTGATTCTGTCCAGAGGGTTTCCCTGATCACCATGCAAAAGCCACAGGGTGTGGATTGTGACGCCCTTCCGTCTGTTTCGAAGAAAAAACTGACGGCCAAGCACGGCATAATGACCGGAAAAAGGGAAGTCTGCGCTGTTCTTCACAGATCAGGCCACGGTCTCGGAATAAACAGATCCATGAACTTCTTCATCGCATAGTGATCCGTCATCCCGGAGATATAGTCGCATACCACCCGGTCTTCAGGCTCTCCCTCCCGGATCAGCCTGATATACTCATCCGGCATCTCCTCCGTATTCTGCTTGTAGTAGCGGTACAGGCTTGTCAGCAGGAAAGGAACGCGCTTCTCTTCTTTTTTTGCGTCACTGTTTGTATAGAGATTCTCAAACATATAGGAGCGAAGAGACATCATGACGGATTCCGTCTCCTCCGACATCCTGATCCGGTCATGATCCATACTGCTGAAAATGAGATCATGCATCATCGTATCCAGACGTTCTTTTGTGGATGCGCCGAGCTTCCCGCGAATCTGCCGCGGGATATCCGTTTCCTTCATCAGGCCGGCGCGCTCCGCGTCATCAATATCGTGATTGATGTAGGCAATCTTATCACAATAGCGGACAATCTGGCCTTCCATGGTAGACGGACACAGATTCCATTGATGGTTCAGGATCCCGTCACGCACTTCCTGTGTCAGATTCAGCCCCTTCCCGTCTCTCTCGAGGCGGTCCACAACCCGGACGCTCTGCTCATAGTGGCGAAACCCCAGAGGGCAGATCTCGTTCAGCACCCTTTCCCCGGCATGGCCGAACGGAGTATGCCCCAGATCATGCCCCAGAGCGATCGCCTCCGTCAGGTCATCATTGAGCCGGAGCGCTCTTGATACAGTGCGCGAAAGCTGGGAAACCTCAAGCGTATGGGTCAGTCTGGTACGGTAATGATCACTGATCGGAGCGATAAAAACCTGCGTTTTCTGCTTAAGCCGCCGGAACGACTTGCTGTGGATGATCCGGTCACGGTCCCTCTGATAGACTGTCCGGATCTCATCCTGGGCCTCCTCCCGGACGCGCCCGGCGCTTTCGGCGGCGTGGGCCGCATAAGGACTCAGCAGCTGATATTCCCGTTCCTCCGCCTGCTCTCTCAGAGTCATCTTTTCGCCTTCTTCCTGAAGTCCGTCAGCAGCCAGGCGAATCCGCCG
>CAJOQO010000077.1 GCA_905236545.1 uncultured Lachnospiraceae bacterium | reverse complement strand
CCCCATCTGCCGGAGCAGCAAAGCGCCGTCCGGCCCGGTGACGGTCATCTGCGTCGATGCATGGAGCTTCAGGTCAGGAAAGCGGTGTCTCAGAAAACGAAAGACACCGAAGTCCTGCACGAGCACGGCATCCACCCCGTGTTCATAGATCGGTGCAAGGTACTCCGGCAGCAAGTCGGTCAGTTCATTTTCCTTCAGAAGCGTATTCACCGTAAGATACAGCTTTACGCCGTGGAGATGGCAGTAATCAATGGCTTCCAGCAGATTTTCCGTATCCGGGTTCTGCGCATACGCGCGGGCTCCAAAGAGCCTGCCGCCCGCATAGACTGCGTCCGCGCCGGCATGAACCGCGCCGCGGATTCCTTCCAGGCTCCCCCCGGGAGCCAGAAGCTCGACCCGTTTTGATCTGTCACTCATGATCCTTCCGCCTCAGATGCCGGGCGGACCTCCTGCTGCGGACCTGCTTCCTGCTGCGAACCTGTTCCCTGCAAAGGCCTGCCTTCCAGCTGAAGCTTACCCCCCTGCTGAAGCCTGACCTCCTGCTGGCTGAGACGCGCCTCCAGAAGAGCGATCTTCTTCTGATAATCATCCGCTTCTTCCTTCAGGGAGGTGATCGTCCTCTGGTTCTCCTCCAGCTTCACCTGCGCCGAGACAAGATCATGCCGTGCCTCATACAGCTCCCTGTCCTTCTCGGACAGTTCCGCTTCCAGCTTCTCCGCCTGCCTTTTTGCCTTAAAATAATCATCCGCCGTGTTCAGATCCAGCATCAGGCTCTTCTGTGCCGACGGAAGACGGTTGTATCCATCCAGCGCTCTCAGCTCCGTGATCCGGTTGTTCAGGTAGGATGCGACCTGATGCAGGTAATCTTCACTCTCATACCCGCCAAGCTTATAGATCTTCCCGCCGATCACGACTTCCGTAACATTCTTCTTTTCCATATGCAGCCCCTTATCCCCCAGACTATCCTGCAGTCAGGATCTGTTTCAGAATCACCTTTCAGGGAAAAGTCATTTCTGAACAGCTCCTTCATCTCCCGTGCAGATCACTCCCCGCCCGGATTCACGATCCCCAGATGGCGGTAAGCAAGCTCTGTCACAACACGTCCGCTCGGAGTCCGCATCAGGAATCCGTTTTTGATCAGATACGGTTCGTATACATCCTCGAGCGTTCCCGCATCCTCTCCGATCGCTGCAGCCAGATTGCTCAGTCCGACCGGCCCCCCTGAGAACTTTTCCATCATGGTCGTCAGGATCAGACGATCCAGCGTGTCAAGTCCCATCCGGTCGACGTCCAGAAAATCAAGCGCCTGTGCCGCAACCTTTCCATTGATCTCACCATCGTACATCACCTGGGCGATATCTCTGCATCGCTTCAGCAGACGGTTCGCCAGACGCGGCGTTCCGCGCGATCTCCGCGCGATCTCTCCGGCGCCCTTTTCGTCGATCTCAACGCCAAGCACGCCTGCGCTGCGCATCACGATCGTCGTAAGCTCTTCCGGCGTATAGTATTCCAGATGATGAATCACTCCGAAACGATCCCTGAGCGGCGCAGTCAGAAGCCCCGCTCTCGTCGTTGCGCCGATTAAGGTAAAGGGAGGGAGATCCAGGCGGATCGATCGCGCGGCAGCTCCCTTCCCGATCATAATGTCGATCGCGAAGTCCTCCATCGCAGGATACAGAACCTCCTCCACCTGACGGTTCAGGCGGTGGATCTCATCCACAAAGAGAACATCCCCTTCGCTGAGGCTGTTCAGTACCGCGGCGATCTCGCCGGGCTTCTCGATCGCCGGGCCGGAGGTAACCTTCATGTTAACCCCCATCTCGTTGGCGATGATACCGGCCAGCGTTGTCTTTCCAAGCCCGGGAGGCCCGTAGAACAGCACATGATCCAGGGACTCTCCCCGTTTCTTCGCCGCCTCGATATAGATTTTCAGAGATTTCTTCGCCTTCTCCTGACCGATATACTGCTCCAGCATCTGCGGACGCAGCTTCGGTTCAAGGCGAAGATCCTCTTCTGTTTCATCTGTTGTTATGATTCTCTTAGGCATGTATGTCCTGTCTCAGTTTCTTTCTCCTGCTGGCATCGACGACCGACGATCACGCGGCGTACGGACAATCAGACAAGTGAATGGGCTCAGTCCCACACTCCCGTCACAGCCTCACAGCCCGATGATCTTCAGCGCCTGCTTCAGAATATCCTGCGTCTGCATCTCCTTTGTCACCTTAACCTTACGGACCGCCCGGAGCGCCTCGGAATTCGAATAGCCAAGCGCAGTGAGCGCCTGAACGGCATCCGAAAGCTCCGCGTCCGACGCCGAAGAGGAGGCCTGCGCATCCGGGGCAAATGACTGATCCGCGCTCTGCGCGAGCGCATCCTCGAGCTTCAGCCTGTCCTTCAGCTCAAGGATCAGCTTCTTCGCGGTCTTCGCGCCGATGCCGGGCGCTCTCGCGAGCGCCTTATCGTCATCGGAAAACACGGCGAACCGCACATCATTCGCACTCAATGTCCCGAGGATTCCAAGGGCAGCCTTGGGCCCCACGCCGGAAACGCTGATCAGTGTCTTATAGACATTCAGGTCATCCTGTGACAGGAAGCCGTACAGACGGATCGCGTCCTCGGAAACGGACATATAAGTATAAACCTTTACCTCAGAACCTGCCGGCGGCATGTCGGACGCGTCCCGCACGCTCACGAGAACCTGGAATCCGACACCGCCGACTTCTATCACGACTCTGTCAGGCAGTACCTGCGCAACTTCTCCGTGAAGAAATGAAATCATGCCTTAAATGTCTCCACTGCAGCTCTCATGATTCCGATATTATCCCTGTAGCGGGCAGTAAACTTCTCGAATCCTTCGATATCCTCCGGGCTTGCCTCTACCGTCTCGCTCTCCATCGAAGCAAAGATCTTCTGATCGAGGTAGTCCTCAAGTGTCTGTCCGTCCTTCCTGTCGACAAGATACAGCGCCAGGATCGCCATGCCCCAGGGGCCGCCCTCTCCCGCGGTCTCGAGTACGCTGACGGGAGCATGCACCGCAGCGGCGAGATATCTCTGCGCGACGCCCTTCGTTTTGAACAGTCCGCCATGGCCCATGATGCGGTCAACAGCCATATGCTCATCCTTCAGAAGGATATCCAGCCCGAGCTTCACAGCGCCGAGCGAAGAATACAGATGAGAACGCATGAAGTTCGCAAGATTGAAATTGCTGTCCGGCTGTCTCACAAACATCGGACGTCCCTCATTCAGATGCGTGATGCCCTCACCGGAATAGTACCCATAGGAAAGCAGGCCGCCGCAGTCCGGATCTCCCGACAGGGAATTCTGATACAGAAGGCTGAACAGATCCCCCGTCTCCATCGGGAAACCGGCCTTTTCAGCGAACTCTCCAAACAGCTTCACCCATGCATTCAGATCAGAGGTGCCGTTGTTCGCATGCGACATCGCGACCGGATAACCGGACGGAGTTGTCACCATGTCGATCTCACGGTAGACCTGGGAAAGCGGCTTCTCGCATACAAGCATGGCAAAAGTGCTGGTGCCCGCGCTGACATTGCCGGTGCGCGGCGCCACGGAATCCGTCGCAACCATGCCGGTTCCGGCATCCCCTTCAGGCGGCGCCATCACGATACCGCTTTGCAGGGCGCCGCTCTCATCCAGAAGGCGCGCGCCTTCCGGCGTCAGCTTTCCTGCCTCCTGCCCGGCAACCATGACCTTCGGAAGTACTTCCCGAAGCTTCCAGGCATAGCCGTCTTTGCTGATCAGCCGGTCGAACTCATCCACCATTTTCTGATCATAGTCCAAAGCTGCGGAATCGATCGGGAAGATGCCGGAGGCATCGCCGATTCCGATCACCTTCTCCCCCGTCAGCAGGTAATGGACATAGGAAGCCAGCGTTGTCACGAATGCAACCTTCTTCAGGTGCTCTTCCCTGTCCAGCATGCACTGATACAGATGGGCGATCGTCCAGCGAAGCGGGATGTTAAACTGAAACAGCTCAGTCAGCTCATCCGCTGCCTTCTCCGTATTCGAATTCCTCCACGTCTGGAAGGGAGACAGCAGATTGCCATCCTTGTCCAGAGCGATATAGCCATGCATCATGGCGCTGATGCCGATCGCGCCGAAAGTGGCCGGCGTGACCCCGTATTTCTCCTCAACATTCCTGCGGAGATTGGAATAGCAGGTCTTGAGACCATTCAGGATCTCCTCCTGGGAATAGGTCCATATGCCGTCGATCAGAGAATTCTCCCAGCCGAAGCTTCCCGTCGCAAGGACATTGCTTTCCTCATCGATCAGGACGCCCTTGATATTGGTGGAACCGAATTCGATTCCGAGCGCCGTCTTGCCATTCATGATTAATTCTTTTACATCCGCCATCGTACTGCTCCTCCCGGATTACTTTCCCTGACCGTAATATGCGTTCGGCCCGTGCTTTCTCTGGAAATGCTTCTCTTTGATATACTCCGGCGCGTCAGGCGCAGCCGGGTCGATCAGTTTCGTGATGAAGTCCATCTTCGCGACCTCCTCAAGAACCTTTGCGTGATAAACCGCCTGGAAGCAGTCCTTCCCCCACGCGAACGGTCCATGGTTGCGGCAGATGACACCGGGCACATAGACAGGATTGCGGCCTTCGAACGCCTCGATGATCACCTTTCCCGTATTCTTCTCATACCCTTCCTCCACTTCCTCCGCAGTCAGGTTTCTGGTGCAGGGGATCTCTCCGTAGAAATAATCCGCATGAGTCGTGCCCTTGAGAGGGATGTCGTGCCCGGCCTGGGCCCAGCCGACAGCAAAGGTCGAATGTGTGTGTACGATCCCGCCGATCTCGGGATAGGCCTTATAGAGCTCCAGGTGCGTCGGGGTATCCGTAGAAGGATTCAGGTCGCCCTCGACCTTATTCCCTTCAAGATCCATCACCACCATATGCTCCGGCTTCAGCTCCTCGTAGGAAACGCCGCTCGGCTTAATCACGAACAGCCCCTTCTCCCGGTCAATTCCGCTGACGTTTCCCCATGTAAATGTCACCAGTTCATACTCCGGAAGCTGCAGATTCGCTCTGCAAACCTCCTCCTTCAGTTTCTCAAGCATTCGATCAACCTCCTTGCCTGCTGTAACGATATGGTTTTACCTGCTGTAACGATCTGGTTTTGCCTGCTGTGACAATCTGGTTTTTGTCTGCTGTAACGATCTGGTTTTGTCTGCTGTAACGGTCTGGTTTTTTCTGACAGTTTTCCGTTGCTGAATCTCATTCATTTTAACAGAGAATCTGCGGAGGTTCAATTCTGCGCTGAATCCAGATGGAACTGCACCCTGTTCAGAACCATATCCAGCGCAACCCTGTTCTTTCCTCCCTCAGGAATGATCACATCCGCATACTTTTTCGATGGCTCGACAAATGCTTCATGCATCGGCTTTACCGTTCCGAGATACTGTGAGATCACACTGTCCAGAGACCTGCCTCTCTCCTTCACATCTCTCAGGATTCTTCGCAGGATCCGAACGTCCGCATCCGCATCCACAAACAGCTTGATGTCCATCAGATCTCTCAGTTCTTTTTCATGGAAGATAAGGATCCCCTCCACGATGATCACCCTGGAAGGCGTCACCGTCTGCGTGCGTTCGGTGCGGTCATAGATCGTATAGTCATAGACAGGACAGTCAATCGCGGCTCCGCTCTTGAGCGCCCTCAGATCCCGGATCATCAGTTCTGTATCAAACGCGGCAGGATGATCATAGTTCAGCTTCACTCTTTCCTCATAAGAAAGATCATGCCGTGCCTTGTAATAGTCATCATGGTAGATCACCGTCACGTCCGTTCTGAACCGTTCCTCGATCTTTTTTGTAATCGTTGTCTTTCCGCTGCCGCTTCCGCCGGCGATCCCGATCACGATGATGTCATTTCTGTTCATACTGTCTCCCTGCTCTGCTGTCTGTGATGAACCGTTTGCGCACTGACAGAGTTATTATAACGCATAATAGAGAGAGCGTGAATCGAAAAACTGTGATATGATAGGGATGAACGTGAATCGTCACGGATATACAAACCACAGGTTACGGTTCCATGCTTCCCCGTCCGCGCGTTTTCTTCGATGCAGGCGGAAAGATGGTGTTATGCGTCACCCCCGCTGGCTGCCATGCAGAAGCCGCAGGACTCTTACGATCAGGCACGGAACGGCAGCAACCACAGACTGTACCATTCTACATGACAGGAGGATAGAAGGATATTATGGCCGAAAAGTATAACATCTGCCTGGATATCGGCGGAACGAAGGTACTTGGCGCAATCTTTGACAGCAATGATACCATCGTCTGCCGATATAAAAAGAAATCAACAGAAAGCGGAAGCTCCTCGCAGAATGTCCAGGAAGTCATTGTCAGTGTTGTGGAGGAGCTGCTCGCTTCCTCCGGCATCAAAAAGAATCAGATCAATGCAATCTCGGCCGGAGCGCCCGGTATCATCGATCAGGCAAACGGAATCATCGTTTTCACGCCGAATCTGCCGTTCCGCAATTATGATATCCGCACACCCCTCGAAGAGAAATTCGGCGTACCCTTCTATATCGGCAATGACGTCAATGTCGGTGTGCTCGGAGAATACCACTATGGTGCCGCAAAGGGTTATCAGAATGTCGTCGGTTTCTTTGTCGGAACCGGTATGGGCGGAGGCCTGATCCTGAACGGATCCCTCTTTACGGGAACCGGATTCAAGGCGGCTGAGTACGGCCATCTCATCCTCGATCCGGAGGGGCCTCTTTGCGGATGCGGCCAGCGCGGCTGCCTGGAAGCCTTCTCCAGCAAGCAGGGAATCTCCTCCTATATCAGGCAGCAGGTCTCCCGCGGCAGGGAATCCATGATGGCAGAACACGTGAAGGAGGGCGTATTCCGGAGCAAATACCTCAAGAAAGCCCTTGCGAATCACGACACCGTCACAGAAGAAGCGGTGGACAGGGCATGTCATTATCTGGCAATCGGCGCAGGGAACCTCATCAACACGATCAGCCCGGATGTTGTCATCTTCGGCGGAGGTGTTGTCGAAGCCACCGGCAATCTGATCCGCGACAAGGTACTCGCAGAGATCGACCGCTACTGCATGCCGTCGATCCGCTCAACCGTCGAGCTGAAAACCGCCGCGCTCGGAGATGATTCCAATATCTACGGTTCCCTGGCGATGATCAAAGACGCGGAAGCGTCAGCGAAAAAGACTTCTGCGGGGAAGGCTGCAGCGAAAAAAACAGCGGCAAAAGCTGCAGTGAAAAAGACTGCTGAAAAGGCAGCGGCGAAAAAGGATGCCGCAAAGGCAGCGGTAAAAAAGAATGCCGGAAAGACAGCGGCGAAAAAGGATGCCGGAAAGACCACAGCGAAAAAGGCTTCCGCAAAGAGCACGGCAAAATAGACTGCTCCCTGCTCAATGCGGGAAATGATCCGGATCCCTTTTTCAGGAATCCGGAAAACCGCCGGCAGACAGCACCTGCTGTCAGCGTCGGCGGTTTTTCCATCGTCACATCGGATGCTTTCTGAT
>CAJOQO010000076.1 GCA_905236545.1 uncultured Lachnospiraceae bacterium | reverse complement strand
TCCAGCGCCTGCCTGAAGTCTTCCAGTTTGAATTTCGCCGATACGATGGCATCCAGATCGATCTTCCCGCTGATGACCATGTCCGCCGCCTGCAGATAATCGCTTCTCTTGTAAGCAGTACTGCCTGTGATATTCAGCTCATTGTAATGAATGACGCTGGGATCAAACTCACTCATGCGTCCCTTCGGGAAGCCGGCAAACAGGCACACCGTTCCGCCCTTTCTCGCAAGCTTGAACGTGGAATCCACCAGCGCGCTCACGCCGATTGCCATCACGATACGGTCAACGCCCTCACCGCCTGTCTCTTCCATAACGATCGCATGCAGATCTTCTTTGGAGGAGTCAACTACACGGCAGGCACCGAGCTCTTTGGCAAGCGCTCTCTTCTCCGGATCCAGCTCACTGACGATAACCTTCTGCGCACCCGCGATCAGGGAAAGCTGAAGATGCATCAGTCCGATCGGGCCTGCACCGATGATCAGAACCGTATCATTGAAGCCTGTTCCGGTGTTATAAAGGCCTCTGATGCAGCAGGCAAGCGGCTCGATCAGCGCGCCGGCCGCAAAGCTGACAGTCTCAGGAAGCTTTACAACATTTCCGCTCTGAATGCAGATCTCCGGAATGAGGACATACTCTTCGAAGCCGCCGTTAAATTCATATCCGATTGCCTTCCGGTTCAGGCAGGCATTTTCCCTTCCGCTTAAGCAGGCAGAGCAGTGTCCGCAGGGAATCACATTTGCAATCGCCACTCTGTCACCAACATGAAAGCCCTCGACCTGATCGCCAACCTCTTCGATCAGTCCGCAGAACTCATGGCCGACAACCGAATCAGGACGCACCCCTTTCGTCTTTCCGCCGGTAAAGATACGCTTGTCGGTGCCGCACAGTGCCGCCGCCTTCATTTTCAGCAGAATCTCTCTCCTTCCGCAGACAGGTTTTTCAATCTCCATCACCTCATAATTGTTCGGGTAATTCTCGGGGCCGTGAAGAACGACTGCTTTCATCTTTGCATGCTCCTTTCTGCCTGATGGCATATCTGAATATCAAATGCTCTGAATCAACCATAGCATAGGTGAAAATATTTTTCAATATATCTGCGCAAATAATTTTCATTTCTATGCCGGTATTCCATATTTCTATGGCAAATATGTAATATTTTTACATTTTCGCCTGTTATTAAACTCCCGTCAGCAGTACTGATATAAATCTTTCAGCCGCGGATACAGCTGTTTGTAGGCCTGGTATCGTTTTGCGTACACCGCATCATCCGAGTGATCACAGACCACCTTCCGGTAGACCTTCCTCTCGACATGAGATGCCGCGTCCACCGCGTCCTTATAGAGACCGATGCCGACGCCGGCCAGAAGTGCCGCTCCGACAGGAGCCATGTCCGAAACATCCAGCACATCAATGTCCACGCCGATGATGTTTGCCTTGATCTGCGACCAGACCCTGCTCCTGGCGCCTCCGCCCAGAGAAGAAAATCTTCGGATCCTGAGCCCTGTCAGATCCTCGGCAATCTCCTTCAGCTGCCTCGTCCCATAGCCCGTCGCCTCCAGGATCGCCCGGATCAGATCACGTCTGTTTGTATTCAGGGACATCCCGAAGAACACGCCCCTTGCATCGCTGTCCCAGACGGGGCTGCGCTCTCCCATCATATACGGAAGAAACACCACGCCATTCGCTCCTGCCCTGGAGAGGCTCGCCGCTTTTGTCATCAGGTCAAATGCATCCTCATCGAGCTCTCCCCCCGCCTTGACAAGATCCTGGCAGAACTCATCCCGGAACCAGCGAAGAGATCCCCCGGCGTGCGACATCGCACCCTGATAGATCCATTTTCCCCGCACCACATGGCAGCGGTTGATGTTGCTGGGGCTGAAATTGGGCTGGTCTACACATATGGTCAGAACATTCGTGGTACCGACCGACTCGCACACATCCCCGTTTGACACGATGCCGGCAGCAAGAGAGGCACACGCCGTATCACCGCCGCCGATGACAACCGGCGTTCCCGCGGGGATCCCCATGGCGATGAACTCCTGATTCACGAGCCCGCCCAGAACCTCATCCGAATTCATCAGCGGGGGAAGCTTGTCAAAATCAATTCCGATCTTCTGTGCCAGATCCCGGCTCCATTCAAGGGATCCTCTTGTCTCAAACATGGATGTATAGGAAGCATTGGAGCGATCCATCGCAAAGTTTCCGGTCAGCCTGACGCCAAGCATCGTGTTGATATGGCCGAAATACCGGGTCTTCTCATAGATCTCCGGGCAGTGATTCCTGATCCACAGCATGCTGGTTCCGGACATGGCTCCCGACATGCATCGATTCGCTGTGATAAAGAACAGATGCTCCTCACCGACGGAACGCTTGATCGCATCCGCTTCTTCGGCACTCCTCCTGTCCGAGTAGATGATCGGATCGTGGAGCACTTCCCCTTCCGCGCCAAGCGCCACCAGTCCCGGACACAGGCAGGATATCCCGATCCCGGCAATCCGTTCCGGATCCACCGGCCCTTCCAGAAGCATCTTCTTCAGATTCCAGATCACGGCAGCCCAGATACTCTCCGCGCTGATCTCCTGCCAGCCCGGATGCAGCGACATCGGCTCATACCCTCTTGCGCTCTTGCTGACCACATGCCCGTCTTCGTCTATGATCGCCGTCTTCAGGCTGCTGGTGCCGACATCAAGTCCAAGTAAGTACTTTTTCATTCTCTTCCCCCATCTCAGATCCAGACAAAGCCTGAGATCCCTGTTCATCCTGTCAATCGCAAGGATTACCGCACCTGTTTTCCTGCCTTCTTCAATGCAGCGATCCGTCTGCCCGTATCCCTGGGATCCAGAGGTCCTTCCTTCACATCCCTGTCCGTATCAATTGCCAGGAAGAATTCCTCCTGTGTAAAGACATTCTCCGGTTTCTCTCCCGAAAGAGTGACGTTGCTGCTGGTAAAGACCATCACCGTCTCATAGGGCAGGCTGCCAAGCCCTCCCGCTCTCAATGCATCTCTCACGATCCTGTCCTGCACCGCATTTTCAGCATTGAGGCTGCCGATCGGCTTCTTCGTGTTTCCGCTCTCCTGCTGCCAGGCGCCGTTGTCTTTCCTGCAATGAACCGTCTGGTCAAACCCATACGCGTTGATCCCGATCACCCGGGCTCGTGTCACAAGGATCGCCATCAGATCCGCAGTTTTTCCGTCATGCTGAAGATTGCCCGGAAAGATCGTAAACAGCCGTTTTTTTCTGCCAAATGTCAGAAGCCGGGAAACAGTCTGCAGATAGTCATTTTTCACATTGCCGGCTCTGTGCTTTTCCAGCGTTTTCTCCCGGTATTCCCGCTTCACCTCCAGGCTGCGGTTTTTTCTTTCCTCTTTTGCCGGATCCGGCCCGGCCTCTGACGCAGTCTTTCCTTTTCCGTCCGAACGCTTCCCCTCTCCTGATTTCGTTCCGAAAGGCCTTCTGACCAGATTCCGGAACCTGTCCGCCAGCCGTTCCAGCCCTTCGAAAAGCACCGGCAGATGCACCAGATCCGTGACAGATCTGCCGGTATAGCGCCTGATCAGATACGGGAGCATCAGAAGAAGCAGCGCAATTATCGTCATGACTGCCGGAGACAGTCCGGAATCCTCATTTCCCACCTGCATAAGAATCGTCATAAGCCATCTCCCGGCAAAGCCTCAGCCTGTCACGCAGGGAATATCGCACTGATCGGACCGGTAACAAGCTGCGGAAAGAGAATGAAGATCATCAGTCCGAAGAACAGCAGAATCAGCCAGGGAACAAGTCCCTTCGTAATTTTCTCCATCGACAGGCCGGACACGTTGATCGCCGCGTACAGACAGACACCGACAGGCGGCGTGATCAGGCCGAATGACAGAGCTATGACCATGAATACGACAAAGAACAGGGGATCAACGCCGACGCTGACAGCCGTCGGAAGCAGGATCGGCATAAAGATATAGATCGCAGCCGTTGCATCCATGAACATTCCGATAATCGTCAGCAGCAGGAAGATCAGAAGCATGACCAGAATCGGGTTGGAGGAGATTCCTGTAATCGCCTTCGCAACCTGCTCCGGGAAGCCGTCCAGGGTAAAGAGCTGTCCGGCCGGTTTTGCCGTAATCGCGACAAACAGAACCGTTCCCGTATTTTTCGCCACCTGCATGAAGATCTCGGGAAGCTCCCTGATCTTCAGCTTTCTGTAGATAAACAGGGAGACGATCAGCGTATAGAGCACGCAGATTGCCGCAGCCTCAGTGGATGTGAAATAGCCGGTATACATTCCGCTCAGCAGAATCACGGGAACCAGAAGAGCCGGCAGCGAGGAAAGGAAGCTCCTTCCCAGCTTTCTTCCATTAAACGGAATGACATGTCCGATCTTATGGCGCTTACAGTAGATATAGTTGTAGATCATCATGATCACGCCCAGAACGACTCCGGGAATGATGCCGGCAAACAGGGCCTTTCCCATGGAAACCTGAGCCACGGACGCAGCCACGACCATCAGGATCGAGGGCGGAATTACGGATGCAAGCATGGAGCTTGCCAGAGTTGTTCCCCAGGCATACGCCGCAGGATAGCCGGAACGGATCATGGCGTTGGCGCACAATGCACCGATCGAAGCAACGTCTGCTACGGAAGATCCGCTCATGCCCGCAAACAGGATACTCGTCAGGATATTGACATGACCCAGGCCGCCTGCGATCCAGCCGACGATGTCTTCACAGAAGTCAAAGATCTTCTGGGCAACGCCACCCTTCTCCATCAGAACACCTGCCAGGAAGAAAAGCGGAACCGCAACCATCGTGAAGCTGTTCATGGAGGAATACATCAGCTTGACAGCCGACGCCAGCGTAGAGGTATGGTAAATCAGAATCGCTCCGATGCTTGCAGCGCCGAGCGAAACCGCTACAGGGACTCCGAGAAGCATCAGAATCAAAAATACAGCCAGAATAAAGATACTCATTCGATCCTCCCTTCCGCTTCTTCCTCAGCGATCTCCTCTTCAATCTGCTTCTTCGTCTGGGCTGCAAGCTCTTCCATCTCGATCTCCTCGGCAGAAGTCTTCAGCCTCCAGTTCTCAAAGAGCAGTGTGTTCAGCGTACCGATAAGGCCGAAGATCCCGCCGATCGGAACTGAGATTCCCACGATCCACATCGGAATCCTGAGCGCTGAGCCCGTCTCTCCCATCTGCGCCTGCTGCATGGCGGCACGGAATCCGAACCAGATAATAATCGCAAACAGGGAAAAACACATGACATAGTACAGTACAAAACAGATCTTCTGGACAAAGGAAGGGAGCGCCTTGACCAGAACCGTGACACGGGAGGATTCACTGTGGTTAAAACCGGCACCGACGCCGATCCACATCATCCAGAGGAAAAACACACGGGTAGTCTCCTCGTACCAGGCCGCGTTGACACTCATCAGGCGGCTTCCGATACCGATCAGAACCACCACAAACAGGGTCGCAAGACAGATACCTCCCAATGCAAGCTCTATCTTCTCCGCCGCCCCGAAAAACTTTCTGATCGGAGAATTGTTTTCTTTTTTATCCATCTGATAATCACCCTTTCCTGTCTTTGCAGGGGTTTTCTAATAGGAAAGGGGCAGCGCATCCTGTCTGCGCCGCCCCTTCTTCATGTCCTGATTCCAGAGGCGGATGGCACTGCATGATTCATGTATGATTCATGCCCCGGCCATAATCCTGTCCAGACAGCCTGGACTGATCAGTTCTCCTCTGCAAATGCAATCGTCGCATCCCACAGATCCGGGTTGTTGACGATCTCCTGGAACTTCGGATACAGGGACTTGGAAACCTCTTTGAACGCCTTGACGCCTTCCTCATCCAGCTCGTTGTATTCCATTCCTTTTTCAATCATGAAATCAATATCTTTCTGGTCGGTCTCTTCGTCATAGTCCTTCTTCCACTGCTGCATCTCCTGCGCCGTCTCAACGACCAGCTTCTGCATGTCTTCGCTCAGGGAATCAAACTTATCCGGGTTCATGCCGACAACCCATGCCTCGGCAACATGATTGGTAGCAGACAGATATTTCTGAACCTCATAGAAGCTGGAAGAATACGGAACGTCCGCCGGGTTTTCCTGTCCGTCAATGGTGTTTGTCTGAAGAGCGGTATAGACTTCAGAGAAGCTCATCGGAGTTGCGTTCGCACCGCATCCCTCTCCGAAGAAGACCTGGTAGATCGGGCTTCCGGATACGCGAAGCTTGATTCCCTTGAAATCTTCCGGCTTGGTGATCGGGCGGATATTGTTGGTGGTCATACGGAAGGAGCGGGTCCACGGAGCCAGGAACTTCACGCCCATTCCTTCGACTGCATCCCACATCGGCTGAGAAGCCTTATCATTCAGATAAGCCTGCTCCTCATCAACGGTATCGAACAGGAAGGGAACCGAGATGACGTTGAAGGAATCATCAAAGGAAGAATACCAGCTGGTCGACAGACAGAGCATGTCAAGACCGCCGTCCTGCATCGTGGTGACAGCAGCCGTCGCATCGCCGCCATACAGAGAGCCGTCAAAGTAGACCTTGACCTCAAGCTCGCCGTCCGACTTCTCATTCAGCTGATCAGCAAACTCCTGTGCGGCAACACCGATTGAGGAAGAAGCCGCGTCCGGTACAGACAGATTCAGTTTTGTGGCGGCGGAAGCATTCATCCCAAAGACTGCGACAGCCATAGCCGATGCGGAAAGTGCCATTACGGTAAGTTTTCTCATTTTTCTACCTCCATTTTGAAAAATAAAAAGTTACGGTTTCTACAAGCGGCCCTCATACTGAATGATAAAACCGCACGTATTCAATTGAAAATATTTTCATGTAACACGGCCCTTTTTTCTTTTTCCCTGTCAGACTGTTTCCGGGCCACAGCTTCCATGAATCCCTGTTTTCACTGCTACTTCTGCTCTCCCCTGCTGTTGTCAACAGCGTAGCATACATGTAAATTATTTTCAACCTCTATGACTGCAAATTTTCATTTTCGTTATTATTCACAGTTATTGACCTTCATTTTTGTAGATTATTTTCATCTCCATGTGGTTTCCTTCCATCGTCTGCATCCCAAGTACCTTCCATATCTCAGGGCATAAAAAAAGACAACTGATTCAGGCCGCTCACCAGAATGCAGAGAGCTTTGTGAATCAGTTGTTTTTACCGGTTTATGTGTCAGGGAAACGCTGCTATGATCAGTGTTTCCCTAGTACCCCGAATATTAATTAACTGGCACATTCGCTTGTCTGATTGCTCATACACTGCGTTATCGTCGGTCGTTGATGCCCACAT
>CAJOQO010000075.1 GCA_905236545.1 uncultured Lachnospiraceae bacterium | reverse complement strand
TGATTCCTTCCTTTCTTCCTCTAATAACCCTGTGAGACAGTCCATGCTCAGCAGGATGGTTGATGTATTGTGCAAAAGCGCGCTTGTCGCTGGCGGAAGGATTCCAAATGCGCCCAGCACGATCAACGCCCCGTTGAATCCCATGACAAAACGGTAATTCCGGTTGATGCGGCGCATCAGGGCATCGCTTAGGCGCTTCAGCCACACAAGCTCATAGAGGTTCTCCGCCGCTATGGTGACATCCGCCACTTCCCTTGCTATGACGGCCCCACTGCCGACGGCAACTCCCACGTCTGAAAGCGACAGCGCCGGCGTGTCATTGATTCCGTCCCCGATCATCATCACTATCCTTCCGGCTTCATGCTCTGCATTGATATAGGCGGCCTTGTCTTCCGGCAGCACCTCGGCCCTGAAATCATCAATCCCGAGTTCTCCGGCGATCACCTCCGCGATCTTCCGGTTGTCCCCCGTCAGCATGACCGCTTTCCCGATTCCTTCCCGGTGCAGCGCTTCCACTGCGCCTCTGGCTTCGGGTCTCAATGGATCAGAGATTCCGATTGCCGCGCACAGGATCCCGCCGATCCCCAGATACAGCCAGGAAACAGACTGCGACAGTGCGTCAAAGCGTTCCCTGTCCTCAGGAAGGATCTGCACGCCTTCATCCTCGAAGACAAAATGCCAGCTTCCTATGACAGCGCGTTTGTGATCAATCTCCGTAGCAATTCCATGTGCGACGACATACTCCACCTCGCTGTGCATCTCACTATGATCAAGGCCTCAGAAACGTCTGAACACCGATTGCGGACAGAAGTGCAAGTACCAGTATGATGACCGCCGCAGCGGTGCTGTAGGGATTCTTTTTCATGTTCCGCTCCCCCCGTGATCTCCCTCCGCGATCACAGATCCTCAGGATCTGTATCACATTAACTTCTACAGCTCCGTATTCTTTTCGATTTCGTGGAACTGTAGTCATCCGCAGAACCAGAGAAACCAAAATGTTAGATATTGCTAACTTCCGTTACCATTATATTCCCCGATCACCAGAAATCAAGCAGAAAATGAAGATGCCCCTGAACCAAATGGCCCAGAGGCGTCAGATTTTATCTTAGGGAAACGCTGATTTATTCTGTTTTTCGGTTGATAAGACCTGTCGGGAAGGAAGCGCAAAACCGCAGATTTCAGATCATGGTTTTCAGACCAGCTCAGGATGCTCCATTACAACCGTGTCCAGCCACTGGCTTACATTCCCCTGGATATTCTGGATGGTCAGCATATGCACCTTCTCGGTGAATGTCGGTATCTGCGTGATACGGGCCGTATACCAGCTGCTCCCGGTATGGATCCACCGCATCCGGAATATGCTCTGGATAAACTTTTTCGGACTCGCATCAACACGTTCCATCATCGTTTTCAGATCCATAAATCTCAGGTACCTTGCCTGATCGACCGGTTCAACCTCTGCTTCGCAGAATTTTCTGAGACTCTCCTCAATCGTTTCTTCATGGTCATATACCGGCATCTTATTGGCAGTATAGATTCGTTTCACGATATTGCTGTCCAGATAAAACAGTACGACAAGCTCATAGGTGGAAAGCAGGGCGCTGCTGTAATTCAGCATCTCCTGTGCTGTCTTCACCTCACGCTCCGAATCAAAGGTATTCAGGCGCATCGCCACCATCGCCCATCCCTCTTTCCGGGCAAGAAGCAGTACGCTGAGCCTGAAATAGACGTCTTTATATACATACTCAAAGGTCTGCACAGATTTCTGCTCAAGGGCATCCAGCACCAGCTTTCTTATCATCAGGAACATATGGCTTCGCTGGTTGGAAAGCGCTCCCTCCAGCCCGCCTACGCCGTCAAATCCAAGCTCCCGGATCCTTTTTTTGTATTCATCGGACGCATACACATACCGGAACCGCTCCATGCTGCACTCAACCAGGGCAATCGAGCTGTCTGACTGCCTGTACCCGTACCCGATCCCGTTCTCCGGCCCGGCTGTTTTCCATTTTACATACTCGTGAAGCGGATTCGGGCTCGTAAAATTGAACAGTCCGATCTCTCCCCAGTACCCCCTGTCTTCCGGTGTTTCCACATTCTGCTTCTCACAAAGCGCTGCCATCTCTTCCTCCGGAACCGGCTTCGAATAATAAAAGCCCTGCTGCGCTTCACAGCCTGCCGAAATCAGGAATTCCCTCTGTTCTTCCGTTTCGATCCCCTCTGTTAAAGTATGGATCCCCAGGGTTTTCGCCATGCTGATCAGAGAGATCAGAAGCTGCCTGCCGCGGGGAGAATCGTCCCGCAGGAAGAGCATGTCAAATTTCATGACATCAAATTCGTAGTTCTGCAGCACATTCAGAGAGGAATACCCGCTGCCGAAGTCGTCCAGCCATATGGAAAAACCGGCATCATGGAACCTGCGGAAAACCCTCTGGAAGGTTTCGGTATCTTCCAGCATGAGGCTCTCTGTTATTTCCAGTCTGATCGCTTCGCGCGGAACGCCGTACTGATCAAGGATGGACGTCACTTTTTCGAAGAGATCGTCATGACGGAAATCCTCCCTGGAAAGATTCACGGAAAACAGGTTCAGCAGGATTCCGCGGCTCTGAAGGCTCCGGTAAAAGGCACAGGTCTGCCTCAATATCTCCATATCCAGGTCATAGATCAGGCCTGCTCTTTCCAGGACCGGAATAAAATCAGCCGGTGAAAGCATCCCCTTCTCCGGGTCAAACCATCTGGCCAGAGCCTCCGCGCCGATCATGTTTCCGGTCACAGACCGGAAAATGGGTTGAAAATATGGTCGTATGAATCCCTTCTCCACCGCTTCCTGAAAGTGCTTCAGAAGACAGGCTTCCTCTATGCGACTCATATGCGAACCCTCCCTGAAAAACAAAGGTTACGATTCAGAACCCCCATTGCTCAGAACACTTCCAGGGGGTGCTGAATCATTACAGACAAGGCATCCTTCCGTCTGTTAATAACGCATTCCCGCTCCGTTTGTTTCGGAATCACACTCGTCGATGAACTCGCGCACGGCACGATCCCAGACCCTCCACTCATGATGCAGGCCTTCGTACTCTGTGATCAGGACATCCTCTCTTCCGCGTTTTCTGAGTTCTTCCTTCATCTCACAGTGTACCGGCCAGAAGAAGTCTTCCCTGCCGATAAAGAAATGAATCGGCGGCAGGGACAGAGGATCAGGGTTCTCAAAGAATCTGTCCCATGTGTTATAGGGGGATCTCATGAACGCTTCCATGCCTCCCTGGTTTGCCACCTGGCGCAGGAACCTTTCCTCATACTGCGGGTACCCCTCGCCAAACACCTTTCCATCCGGGTGGACATGATAGTTGATCAGAGGATAGGAAAATGCGCCGATCCGCGCGAAATGCTCCGGATAGAAAAAGCCCAGCTGTGTCGCGCCCTGCCCGCCCATGGAAAGGCCTGCGATAAAGTTATCCTCCCGCTTATCCGATGCGGGCAGCCAGTTGTAAATCAATGGCATCAGCTCCCTGATAAAATAACCCGGGAAGTCGTAGCCCATGGCGAAATCAGGCCAGGAAACATAGTCCGAATTCAGCGCGTCCGGCATGACCACGATCATGTTTCTCCGGCTCGCGTAAAGCTCCACATTCGTCCGGCGGATCCACTCATTCCCGGCGCCGTAGGTACCGTGCAGCAGCCAGAGCACTTTATATTTCTGATGGTTTCCATAGAATTCTTCCGCTGTCTTTCCCTCCGGTTTATCCGGCAGAATCACGGTAAGGCTCTGCGCCTGGTTCAGGTATTCGCTCTCAAAATTCAATGTCAGCAATGCCATGCCAGTCTGTCTCCTTTCCTTTTCCTTCCCCGTCTGTGGTACGTGTGGTACGCGTCTGTGGTACGGTTTCCTGTCCGTCTGTCCGTCTGTGGTACGGTTTCCTGTCCATTTACCAGTCTATCGTGCCGATCAGGGAGTCGATACGGGGAATCAGATTCTCTTTCACATCATTGATGCTGTCTCTCATCAGCTGCTCTGAGATTCCCTTCGCAACCGCGGGCGCACACGCTACCTTCAGCTTGGAAAAGAGGCGGATCTGCCGGTCGATCTCTGCACGCTCTTCCGGCGTCCGGTCCGGGAAATACTGATCCAGCAGCATGCTCCAGCCTTTCCGGATCCGGTCCGCCTTCATCCTGGTATGAACCTCGGCGTACTCCGGCGACAGCTCCACCAGATTGGCCTGCGTAGCTGCGGTGGCAAGAAAATCAAACACCGGATGCCCGGTACTGAAATCTCCCAGATCAATCATGATCAGTTCTCCGTCGCTGATCATGATGTTATTGGGATGGTAGTCCCCGTGAATCAGCGTATTGCGGTCCGGTATGCTTTCGAGAAGCCTCAGCAGCTGGTCCATCTCTTCCTTGCTGTACCAGCCGGCGGACTCGGAAAGATATCTTCGGTACAGATCCTTGGAAGACGGCAGAGCCTTCCCGCTGCCGTCTGTCTCATGCACCATCCTGTACAGATCCACATATTCTGTGATCCATCTGTCAAAGTTCTCCGGTTCCGCCTCGATCGTCTCGGAAAGCGTCTTCGATCCGAGCACCTCGTAGACATTCCCATAGCATCCGCCCTCGATCAATACGGTATCGTAAGGAATCACCACGGGCAGACCGAGTTCGAAAACCACATGGGCGATCTCCGCTTCCTTCTTCACATTTTTCAGGTCTTCTCCCGGGAAAAAAACCTTTACGATCGTTTCATCCTTCAGCCGGTATACCTCTCCGTTCGCACCGCGCCCCACAAGATCGCATTCTTCGACAGATATTTTGCGCATCCCCCTCTCGATGGGAAACAGTCTGTTCACTCCCGTCAGCTCAAAAATATCCATGACCGGCCTCTGCACACCGATGATACGAATCTCCTTTGAGATCTGTTTTTTCAAAAGCAAAAGCCACCGAAGTCCTGCACTTGAGATATAGAGAAGATCGTCGCACTTCAGGATCCACTCCCTGTCCGGCCATTTCCGGACAGCCTCAGCAACCTCATTTTTCAGATCTTTAACACTTTGCGCCGTGATCTCTCCGGCCAGTGTTACGGTAACCTGATCTCCAACTGTTTCTATGGAATACTTCATGTTTTTTCCTCTTTATCACATACCCTCAAGCCAATATGGTTCCTGCGGAAACACTGAACAGATCAGCATCTCCTAAAAGCACAGCGGTT
>CAJOQO010000074.1 GCA_905236545.1 uncultured Lachnospiraceae bacterium | reverse complement strand
GCCCGATCGCAGTCGGCAAAGAGCTCAGCCGGAGTGGGCTACAGGTTTGCGATGGGGAAGCCATCCGCAGGCCGGAGTGTGCCTCATAACAGAAAACCGGCTAACGGTTAAGCATTGGACAGTTACTTTCTTTATGCTATAATCGGTTTCACCTATAGAGATTCTGACTGCATTTTCCGGAGGAGATGCGTATACACATGTGGAGAACAGAAAACCTGGAGATGAGAGGACAAGGGAGCAAGGAACGATGGCAAAAGGAAAAAAGAGATTAGAGGAAAGAGTTGCTGAGCAGGTTAAGAAGCTGCTTCCGGACGGTCTGGTTCCGGATTCCTACCTGAACTATGTTGTGCTGGACAATGCCGACATTTCGGATACTGAGGAGGAACTTCTGGGGAATGTCAAGATGCAGATGTATGAGGAAACCGGCTATGACATTCCGATGACCAGAAAAGAGGCGGAAGAATACCTGGCAGAGGAGCTGGATGAGGAGCAATGGAAGGGAATCAATCACGACAGCCAGGTTCTCACGAGCCAGATCAAGATGCTGGAAGACTCCTATGACAAGACGATGCTGGAGATGATCAAAGAGCTGCCCCTGATCCCCGCATCCAGGATTATCAGTTCGATCGTGATCAGTTATCTTCGAAGCCATGGTCAGGAGATCAGTGATGAGAGGGCGGAGGAGATCACGGAGGACCTGATTCATTCCCTGAATACCAGCTTTGTCGATATGGTAATGGAAGAAGGACTGGGGGAGGCATGGGAGGATGGCGACGGCCCGGAGATCGAATTCGACTGGGGAGAAGGGGAACTGCCCTTTACGGATGCTTCCGATGATGCCCAGAAGGATGAGCCCCAGCGAAAAAAACGCAGAAGCCGGATAACAAAGTTCCCGGGCAGATCCTGAGTAGAGCACTTTCCAATTACCTGACAGGTTGATCAGAATGGTTACAGGCCATACCCTGACCACTTTACGACAGACACAGGGCTCCTGAGTGTCAGAATGTGCTACACTCAGATTTGGCTTGCATCGGTGTGCCCTTTCGGATAGAATAGGCCAGACAGAACACAAACGATTCGCTCTGACGGCAAGGATGCTTCCGAGCCGGAATAGCGGCAGATAGAGAGAAACCAGTGATCAGGCTGGGATAATCTGCGCGCTCAGAGAGCGCGCATTTTCTTTTGGAGCTGCACGGATCAGCTGCCTGCGGCTTCAGAGGCAGGAGAGGATATGTTAAAGCTTGCGATATATGGAAAGGGTGGAATCGGCAAGTCCACCATGACGGCAAATCTTGCGGCTGCCTTTGCGAGTCTGGGAAAACGGGTGATCCAGATCGGCTGTGATCCGAAGGCAGATTCCACGATCAACCTGCTGGGCGGAAAAGCGGTTGAGCCGGTGATGGATTATCTGCGTGTCAGAGACGAATACCCGGATGATTACCGGCAGATCAGCGCAGAGGGATACAGAGGGATCCTGTGTATTGAAACAGGCGGGCCGACTCCCGGGCTTGGCTGCGCCGGAAGAGGAATCATCGCAACCTTTCAGCTTCTGGAAGAACTGAAGCTGTTTGAAAGCTGGAAGCCTGACGTAGTGCTTTATGACGTGCTTGGAGACGTGGTCTGCGGAGGCTTCGCTGCTCCGATCAGGGAAGGATATGCACAGAAGGTCCTGATCGTGACCAGCGGAGAAAAGATGGCTCTTTACGCGGCCGACAACATCAATCGTGCCGTGAAGAACTTTGAGGATCGAAGCTATGCCCGGGTGCTGGGTCTGATCCTGAATCACCGGAATGTGGAAAATGAAACGCAGAAGGTAGCCGCGTTCGCGAAGGAGCGGGGACTTGAAATCGTCGGAGAGATCCCAAGGAGCGATGAGATCATCCGCTTTGAGGAAGAAGGAAAGACCGTGATCGAAGGAGATTCCGGGCTTGAAGTAAGCAAAAGGTTTCTGGATCTGGCAAAAAGACTGCTCGATGAGGAAGCATAACGGAAAGAGAGAGTGATCGAGGAGATATGGGCATGCAGGCATCTTGCTATACAGCCGGCGCGCTGGCGAAGGAGAAAAAGGTACCGGAGCTGTATCAGGTAACGAAGCATCTTGTTTTCAGCAGCCCGGCTACCCTGGCGTACAATTCTCCCGGAGCGGAGGGCTTTGGCGTGAAACGCGCCGGCCTGTCGATCCCGGAGTCGGTTATGCTGATCGTGTCCCCCGGCTGCTGCGGACGAAATACTTCCCAGATCAGCGACATGCCGCAGTATCAGAATCGCTTCTTTTACCTGCAGATGGATGAGACGGATCTGGTGACGGGGCGTCATCTGAAGCGCATCCCCCAGGCGGTGTGTGAGATCGCTGCGTCTTTGGAGAAGAAGCCAAAGCTGGTGATGATCTGCGCCACCTGCGTAGACGCGCTGCTTGGCACTGACTGGGACAGAGTCTGCAGAAAGGCGGAGGAGGCAAGCGGCGTCAGGGTACGTCCTTCCTTCATGTATGCGCTGACCAGGGAGGGGATCCGTCCGCCGATGGTACATGTCAGGCAGTCTCTTTACTCTCTTCTGGAGGAGAGAAAAAGAGACCGGACAGCGGTTAATCTGCTTGGTTTTTTCTCTCCGGTCGCATCAGACTGGGAAATGTATGGGTATCTCCGTAAGGCAGGCGTAAAAAAGATCCGCCAGATTTCCGCCTGCAGCAGCTATGAACAGTTTGAGGAGATGGCAGAGGCAAACTTTAACCTTGTCCTGAATCCGGAATGCAGACCTGCAGCGGATGATCTCGCAGGCAGGCTGAAGATCCCGTACATTGCGCTTCGCAGATTTTACGACCCGGACCGCATCCACAGACAATACGGCGCATTTGCCAAAGCGGCGGGAATAGAGATTCAGGACAGGGAGGACTGTCAGACAACCTGTGAGATGCTGGAAGCCTTCTGCAGGAAGATGCGGCATATCCGGGTTTCGATCGGGGAATGCGCCAACGCGGATCCCTTCGAGCTTGCCCTGACTCTGGCGTCGCGCGGCATCATGGTAGAGGAGATCTTCGCATCGGTCAATGAGGAGAGCATCTGGTACCTGAAGGAGCTGGCCGGGATCAGTCCGGATACGAAGATCTATTCGAACCAGGACCCCTCCATGCTGTATTATGAAGAACAGGAAGCGGATCTGCGGCTGACAATCGGCAAGGATGCCGCCTGCTACCATCCGGGCGCAGCGCATGTTTTATGGAACAGCGATCTGCAGCCGTTTGGATATGCAGGAGTGCGCGCACTGGTCCGGGAGATGGAAGCAGCCACAGACGGATATGGGGCGGGGAAAACGGAAAACAGAACAGAACCGGAAGATAGAAAGGCAGCCGCACCAAAAACACAGGGCGGCCGCCGGATCCCGGGCTTCAGGAAGCATCTCACTCCCTTTGCGCCGGATCAGTCAGGCGCCGTCTCTGTGTGCTATGCACTTGGCGGAATCGTTGTTATCGTGGATGCGGGAGGCTGTGCCGGTAATATCTGCGGATTTGACGAGCCGAGGTGGCAGCCGGATTATCCGGCATACCGTGCAGGACTTCACAGATCGGAGGAAGCGCGCTGCCAGGGGATCTGCGCAGAGGAGAACGGCGGCAGCAAAGCCGGCGGCAAGAGCCATCCGCGCGTCGCGGCTGTCTTCAGTGCCGGCCTGCGGGATATGGATGCGATCCTGGGCAGGGATGACCTTCTGGTAAAAAAACTGACGGACGCGGCCCGTAAGATCGATGCGAAGTTTATCGCGCTTGTCGGTACGCCTGTCCCTGCCGTCATCGGCACAGACCTGGAGTCGGTAGCCGCGATGACCCGGCGCGCCGTTTCTCTTCCCTGCATAGCCGTTTCGACGGACGGGATGCATCTGTATGACCGGGGGATCGAAATGGCGCTTCTGGAGATCATGAAAACCTTTGCGGGGGAGAAAGAAGACTTTGCGAAAGAGGTGCCGAAGAGAATCTGCGGCGTGCTTGGCCTGAATCCGCTGGATCTGTTTGATCCGGCCTGGACGGGGGCGGTCCGGGATGCCCTGCTCGGAAAGGGGTACGATGAGGTGCTTCTCCACGGGATGGAGGGAGGCCTGGATACCATAGCCAGATGTTCTCTCGCCCGGAAAAACTATGTGGTATCCGCATCGGGGATCGCTGCGGCGGAATATCTGAAGAGACGTTTCCAGATTCCCTATGAGGTTGGATTCCCTGCCGATCCCATGCTGCTTCTGGAGGAAAATGCTTCCGGTGTCATCTCTTCCCTTCGCGCAGATGCAAGAATCCTTGTCGTGCACGAGCAGGTCCTGGCAGGCGCGATCCGGGACGCGCTGAAGGATCCTGCCGCATCGCATCTTCCGGCCTGCGACCGGCCGGGGACAGACGCGAAGCCTGCCAGGAGCATCACAGTCGCGACATGGTTTGACAGGAAAGACGCTCTTTCCATGGAGGGGGATGTTTCCCTGAGGGAGGAAGAGGATTTCACTTCCCTTGTCAGAGAGGGAAACTTTGATCTGATCATCGCGGATCCGGCGCTTCGGCCGATGGCAGGGGAATACCGGGGCGGCTGGATCGACGCATATCATTTTGCGGTGTCCGGGCAGGCCGTGATAAACCGAAGCAGAAAGAACAGCCCGGAAAGACGGAAGGAATAAGATGGACAGGCAGATGGACAAGCGGAGGAAGACAAAGAGAATCAGGCTGTACGGGATCGTGCAGGGAGTGGGGTTCCGCCCGTTTGTCAGCAGAGCGGCGATGGAACAGAGGATCGCCGGGACGGTATGCAACAGGGGCTCTTACGTAGAGGTCATAGCCCAGGGAACACAGGAGGAACTGGACCGGTTTCTCCTGACGCTCAGCAGCGATCCGCCGGAGCGGTCGGTCATCCTGAAGATCGATATCAGGGATGCGGGATCGTGGCCGGATCTGGAAACCTTCGAGATTGCAGAGAGTGAGAAGGAACGGGGAGACATCTTTATCTCTCCCGACATCGCGACCTGTCCGGAATGCAGGAGGGAGCTGTATGATCCCGGAAACCGCCGTTATCTTCATCCATTTATCAACTGTACCCAGTGCGGTCCGCGTCTTACCATCCTGGACGAGCTGCCCTATGACCGGGCAAGAACCAGCATGAAGGAGTTCCCGATGTGCCCCTCCTGCGCGGAAGAATATGAAGATCCCGCTTCCCGCAGATATGACGCGCAGCCTGTGTGCTGCAATGACTGCGGCCCCCAGGTTTTTCTGGCAGGGAGGCCGGAGCGCGGAGCGGAGGCGATCCACGCTGCCAGAGAGATGCTGTCCCGGGGGAAGATCCTGGCTGTAAAGGGGATCGGCGGATTCCATCTATGCTGCGATGCCTCTTCGCAGGAGGCGGTCATGCGCCTGAGGGAGCGGAAAATGCGTCCGGTCAAGCCTTTCGCGGTCATGATGCGCGATGAAGAGACGGTCCTTCGATCCTGCTATGTGAGCGAGGAGCAGAGGAAAATCCTGACCGGCTACCAGAAACCGATCCTTCTTCTGGAAAGAAGAAAAACCGCTTCCATGTGCGAGGCAGTCGCGCCGGGGAATCCGAAGACAGGCGTCATGCTTCCGTACGCACCGCTGCAGATGCTGCTTTTTGACTATCCGGATCAGGTCCGGATGCCGGACTGCCTGGTGATGACAAGCGGCAATCTCTCCGGCGCGCCCATCTGCCGGGACGAGGAGGAAGCGGCACGGGAGCTGGGACACATCGCGGACGCGATCCTGTCACATGACCGGAAGATCAGGATCCGCTGTGATGATTCCGTGATGGATTATGCCGGGAACAGTCCGTATATGATTCGCAGATCCAGAGGATACGCGCCTCTTCCGGTGCTCACTTCCGGCGAATATGAGAAAACCGTTCTTGCCGTAGGCGGAGAACTGAAGAATACCTTCTGCATCGGAACCGGCTCCATGTTTTATCCGTCCTCCTATGTGGGCGATCTTGCGGATCCCAGATCCGTGCGCGCGCTCGATGAGACGATCCGGCGTATGGAGAAACTTCTGGAGAGACAGGCTGAGGTGATCGTATGCGACCTCCACCCGGGCTATCATTCGACGGAGCTTGCCGAAAGGCTCGCGAAGGAGAGAGGAATCCCGCTCATACGCGTGCAGCATCATTTTGCGCATCTGGTATCCTGTATGGCGGAAAATGACCTTGACGGGGATGTGCTTGGCGCTTCCTTTGACGGAACCGGATGGGGAGGGGACGGAACCATCTGGGGCGGAGAACTGATGCTTGCCAGCCGGAGCAGCTTCGAACGGATCGGCAGCATAAAACCGTTTCTCATGGCAGGAGGGGATCTTGCGGCGAAGGAAGGCTGGAGGGTCGCGGCATCCATGCTGCACGCTTTGTACAGGGAGGAAAGCAGGGAACAGGAGATCTGCGAAGCCCTGTCCCTGTGTTCGGGAAAACAGCTGCGTACGATCGGTCTCATGGCGGACAGACGGATGAACACCACGGTTTCCACCAGTGCCGGGAGGCTGTTTGACGCGGTCAGCGCGCTTCTTGGAATCTGCAGGGAATCCAGGTTCGAGGGAGAGGCCTCCACCGCGCTGATGTTCGCGGCGCAGAGATACCTGAAGCGGAGGCCTGAAAAAGGCAGGGAAGCAGGGCTCTTCGTTCCGGAAACAGAGAGCGGAGGCATGGAAATCCGGTATCCCGAAGAGACGCGGATGGAAACGGACGGCAGCGGTTTCCGTCTTCTTCCGACAGACCTGCTGGTGAAACAGATGATCCGTGAGAAGCTGAATGGTGCAGATCCGGAAGCGCTTGCGTACCTGTTCCACAGAAGCCTTGCCTCCATGACCGCCGGCGCCCTGCTTGAAGCGGCCGGGAGATATGGTCTGGACAGAGTGCTTCTCAGCGGAGGCGTATATCAGAATACGCTGCTTCTGGAGCTGACTTCAAAAGAGCTGGCTGCCGGAGGCATGAAGGTTTATACACACCATCTGATTCCGCCCAATGACGGAGGGATCAGTCTGGGACAGGCGCTGGCCGCCCAGGCGTCAATCACGGTATAAAGTGGTTACGATTCACGGCCCCTTCCCCACAGGCCGTGAATCGTAACATAAAGTGCAGAAAGGACTTCATTATGTGTGTAGGATTATCGGCAAGAGTAGTAAAGGTAAACGGTTCCAGCGCGCTCGTGGACGCGTCCGGCGCCCGCAGGGAGGTATCGGCGAAGCTCCTGGCGGATCTGGCACCGGGAGATTACGTGATGGTACATGCGGGAGCTGCCATCGCGAAAATAACCGGGGAGGATGAAGATGAGGCGCAGAACCTGATGGAGGGTCTTCTGACATTGTAACGCAGAGCCTCCGGCGGACCGGCAGTTCGCGCAGAGGAAGGATTTCTTCAGCAGGGAGCTGTAGAAGAATTACTCTGTAACAGATCCTTAGTCAGTTGATACAGATCCCAGGTGCTGTCGGGAGAAAAGACAGGCAGGATGCATTGTCTGTTTCTGTAAAGTTCTGAATCATCACATGGATGGAATGGAGAATCATATGACAGCTGCAAACGACAAAAAACATGTTTCCGGCGCGGTCGAAAAAGCCCGGGAGATCATTGCGACTTACCGTGGTCCGAAGATCCGGATCATGGAGGTGTGCGGTACCCATACCCACGAGATCTTCCGGCTGGGAATCCGGAGTCTTCTTTCCGGGGACATCAGCCTGATCTCGGGCCCCGGATGTCCCGTCTGCGTGACACCGGTCTCCTTTATCGACGAAGCACTGATGCTGGCACTGGAGAAGGGCTGCACGATCCTGACGTTCGGAGACCTTGTCCGTGTGCCGGGCTCTGAGATGAGTCTGCAGACCGCCCGCGGGAAGGGTGCTTCCGTGCGTGTGGTTTATTCCCCCCTCGACGCTGAAGAATATGCCAGGGAGCATCCGGAGGAGAAGGTTGTCTTTCTTTCGGTGGGCTTTGAGACAACGACACCTTCCTCCTGCATCGCACTGGAGAAAGCGATCGGGGACGGACTCGATAACTTCAGCCTTCTGTGCGCGAACAAGACGATGCCTGCCGCATACCGCGCGATGATGAATACGACGGATGCTTACCTTTATCCCGGCCACGTCTGCGCGATTCAGGGGCTGGCCGACTGCAGGGAGATGCTGGATCTCGGGATGAGCGGCGTTGTCGCGGGATTCACCGCGCCGGAGCTTCTGACCGCACTGGCCGTGATCGTGCGCAAGACACAGGAGGGAACGCCCTTCCTGGTGAACTGTTACCCCAGGGTTGTCACAGAGGAAGGGAGCCCGGAAGCAAGATCGATCGTGGAGCAGTATATGAAGCCATGTGATTCCGTGTGGCGCGGGATCGGAAAGATGGAAGCATCCGGAATGGAGCTGAAGGATGCGTACGCTGCCTATGATGCGCGGAAGAAATACTGCCTTCCCGTGATTTCCGGCAGGGAAGCGAAGGGCTGCCGCTGCGGCGAGGTGCTGCAGGGCGCATGTTCTCCGAGGGACTGTCCGCTCTTTGGAAGGGTGTGCACACCGGAGCATCCAACAGGCGCCTGCATGGTATCCTCGGAAGGGGCCTGCTCCGCGTTTTATCTTTATCAGCGTTAACAATGATTCGTTACAGGAGGAGACAGAGATGAATCTGACGGGAAAGACGGTTACGCTTGCACACGGCGCGGGCGGGAAACAGACAGCGGAACTCATCGGGCAGGTATTCAGGGCGCATTTTTCGAATCCGTACTTTACGGCGGATGACGCGGCGGTCCTCCCTGCACCGGATGGCAGAATCGCGATGACGACAGATGGATTCATCGTATCGCCGCGTTTTTTCCGGGGCGGGAATATCGGGAAGCTGTCCATCTGCGGCACGGTCAATGACCTGGCCTGCATGGGAGCGAAGCCGCTGTATCTGACCTGCGCTTTTGTCATCGAAGAAGGATTTGAGATGGATCAGCTGGAGCAGATCGCGGGCGCCATGGAACAGACGGCGAAGGAGGCCGGCGTCGCGATCGTTGCCGGCGATACCAAGGTTGCGGGAAAGGGACAGGTTGACGGTGTCTTCATCACGACGACCGGAGTCGGGCGGATCATGGAGAATGTCCATACCTCCGGAAGCCTTGCGAAGCCGGGAGACCATGTACTGGTAACGGGAGATATCGGACGCCATGGATGCTGTATCCTTCTGGAGAGGGACGAGTTCGGCATTGAGGCGGAGGTGAACAGTGACTGCGCGCCTCTGTGGCACAGTGTGGAAGCGGTGCTTGAGGCGGTGCCTGAGGTTCATGTCATCCGCGATGCAACCAGGGGAGGCGTTGGCACGGTCCTTTACGAGATCGCCCAGGAGAGCGGAACGGGGATCTTCCTGGATCCTGACGCGATTCCGGTAGATCCTTCCGTAAGGGGCGTTACCGGTATGCTGGGCCTGGATCCTCTCTACCTTGCCTGTGAGGGAACTCTGGTGATGATCGTTCCGCCGGAAAAATCGGACCAGGTTCTGGAGATCCTGCGCGCACAGAAGTATACCGGCGGCGCAGCCGTAATCGGGCAGGTGACGGATACCGAGACAGGGCGGGTTGTGATGCGCACCGCGATCGGAACACAGACCTATCTTCCCCAGCCGGGCAATGAGCTGCTGCCGCGGATCTGCTGATCATTCATCCGGTGACGATCGATGCCGGCATTCATCATGTGTGATAATACAGGGGGTTAAAATGAACAAACGTGTAGCATTGATATCGATTATTGTTTCTGATACGGCACAGATCGGACGCCTGAATGAATATCTTCACGAGGCCTCCGGCTACATCATCGGAAGAATGGGGATTCCCTACAGGGAAAGAAAGATCAATATCATCAGTGTAGCGGTTGACGCCCCGCAGGACCTGATCTCCGCGCTGTCCGGAAAGATCGGGAAGCTTGAAGGCGTTTCCAGCCGGACAACCTATTCTGATATCATTACTGCGCCCGATGAAGGCGGAGAGGATCAGCATGCTTGAGAGAATAACGCACTCCGAAGCAGACAGCATCGAGAGAATACCGATCCGCTGCGCGCATTTTCCGCAGCCGTTTCCGCGTATGCTGGAATACAATGCCCCGGCGCATGGAACGTGGAATATCGTTCACATTGCCATGGCGGTTCCCCAGTCGCACAGTATCTATGTCTGCGCGGACAACTGTCTGCGGGGAGTTGTGATGACCGCGGCGGAGATGGGCTGCCAGGACCGCCTGTCCAGCGTCACGCTGCGCGAGCGGGATACACAGATCGATAATCTTGAATCGATCACGATCGAGGGGGTTTCGGAGGTGATCGCACATCTTCCGCAGAAGCCGCCTGTGGTGTTTGTGTTCCTGGTATGCCTTCATATCTTTGCCGGGAGCGACGAGGATTATATTTTCCGCGAGCTCAGCCGGCGGTGGCCTGAGATCCGTTTTGTAAAGGCCTATATGGACTGTGTCCGGCAGAAGGAAGGTCCCAGTCCGGATATGAAGCTCAGGATGGCGGAATACACCCCGATCGAACCGCTTGCGGTCGATGAGAGGCGTGTGAACATCCTGGGAGGCGACATCCCGTTCGATCCGGACTGTGAACTGGTGGCCCTTCTGGAACGGGGCGGCGCAAAGGTGAAGCAGCAAAAAGACTGCAGGTCGTATCAGGAGTTTCTGGGACTGGGGGATGCGGCGGTGAATCTGTGCACCTATCCGAACGCGAAGGATGCTGTCCTTGCGCTGTCTGAGCGTCTCGGCCGCCGGTATGCCTATCTGAGCGCCGGGGTGTCCTTCGATGAGATCCGCGCTCAGATCCATACGCTGTCCGGGGTATGCGGCATCGAGCCTCCCGCTCAGGAGTGGTTTGCGGCACAGGAGGCGGAATGTGAGGAGGCGCTTGCACGGCTTGCCCGCACGCTTAACGGATGGCAGGCTGCGGTCGATTATACCGCGCATTCGCGGCCGCTCGGAATCGCGAGACTTCTGATTTCCCATGGCATCCGTGTGCGCTGTGTATTTCTGGATCAGATTCTGGAGGAGGAGAAGGAAGCATTCTTCTGGCTCAGGGAGCATGCTCCGGATCTGGAGCTTGTCTCGACGATCCTTCCTCAGATGGCGAGGTTCGGACGCGGGACGGCTGTGTGCGGAGAGGAAGACCCTATTGTCGCTTTTGGACAGAAGGCTGCCTGGTACTGCCAGACAGGACATTTTGTCAATCTGATCGAGGGCGGAGGCCTGTGGGGATATCAGGGGATCAGAAGGCTGTGCCGCCTCCTGACAGAGGCGTCAGAGAAGGCCCTTGACTACCGGCAGATCATTCCGCGCAAAGGAATCGGCTGGCCGAGTCTGTGCGGTGTACCGCAGACCGGACGGGAAGGGACCGTGAACAGCAACGTTTCCGAATAGCTTTTGCAGTGATGCGGCTTTCCGGGCAGGCAGAATGGCAGGTTCATCAGAACGTGCTACACCAGGGAGAAGGGATAGAAAATGGCGGAAGATCGCTGGAAATCACAGGCATGGTGGAAGCTCCCGGTCTATACGGGAGATGTCTCGGGGGTATGCTCTGCCCTGTATGAGCTTGGCGGGATGGTGATCATGCATGATCCCTCCGGCTGCAATTCAACCTTCAACACGCACGATGAGATCCGATGGACGCAGAGGGAGAGCCTGATCTTTCTTTCCGGACTGACTCAGATGGATGCGATCACGGGAAATGACGCAAAGCTGATTGACGACACTGTCAGCGCTGCACAGGCATACGCTCCCGCATTTATCGCGATCGCGAATTCTCCCGTGCCGTGGCTGATCGGAACCGACTTTCACGCGATCTGCGCGAAGATCATGGAGCGGACAGGGATTCCTGCCTTTCATGTGGAAACCAATGCAATGCATGACTATACGAGGGGAGCGGGGCTGGCGTTTTTCAATCTGGCAAGGATGCTGTTTTCGAAACGGACGTCTGAAGAGGCGCCGGCGAACGGAAAGCCGGCCGGGCGGACTTCCTGCGGGGCGGCGCGAAATCCTGACAGCGGCATCGGAAAGAAGGCTTACCGTCCTGTCCGCGTCAACATTCTCGGAATGACGCCGCTCGACTTTACCCGGAAGGGGGAGCCGGATCGTCTCCGGAAACGGTTAGAGGCGGAGGGCTTCGAGGTTGTCAGCGTATGGGCGATGAACGACCGTCTGGAGAATCTGAAGAACGCTCTGAGCGCGGAGGTGAATCTCGTTGTCTCATCCACCGGCATCTATGCGGCCCGGTGGATGGAGGAGCGATTCGGGATTCCCTATACGGCGGGGATTCCCGCGGGCGGTTTTGCCGATGTTCTGTTCAGGTCTGTGAGGCAATGCGCCGCGCAAGGGGAAAGCTGTGTTCCTTACGCCGGGATCCTTGCGCAGAACGCCCTGGAAAGGAAAGCAGCATGCGGCGCGGGCTGCTTCGCGGGAGAGCCGGTCATGATGGGCTCCCTGGCGGCGGCACGGATCCTGGAGGAGGGAGAGAACTGCGATCTCATTCCCCTGACGGAAACCGTCAGAGGACTCATCCCGGAGGATACCGTCTGTCCAAAGGGAGAGGAACAGATCCGCAGGGTTCTCGGAGGGTATGACCGTGTAACCGCCGATCCCATGCTGCGGGAGGCGTGCCGTGACGGCTGCCGGTTCGAGGAGCTTCCTCATTTCGCGCTGTCCGGCAGGATGTTTCTGTGAGAAACCGGATAACGCTTCCATAGAGCCTTTGACGGATCGCAGTACGCCGCACGCGGCTTTGAGCGCTGCAGCGCTCAGGTATCTTTCGGAGCAGACAGGTCGATCAGAAAAATGAGATGAGAGGAATACAACATGAGCATGAATGACGCTCCCCGAAGCGTGAGGCTTCATATCGGCTTCTTCGGCTGCCGCAACGCAGGGAAATCAAGCCTTGTCAATGCGCTGACCTCCCAGCAGATGTCGGTTGTGTCCGATGTTCCCGGAACTACGACGGACCCGGTATCCAGGTCGATGGAGATTCTTCCGGCAGGCCCGGTTGTCATCACGGATACGCCGGGATATGATGACGAAGGATATCTGGGAACACGCAGGGTCAGCAGAACCAAAGAGATCCTCCGGAGAACGGATCTTGCGGTTCTTGTCGTGGATGAACCCCGGGGCCTTGCCAAAGCCGACGAGGAGCTTCTCGGCCTGTTCCGGGAGGCCCGTATCCCCTGTATCCTGGTGTGGAACAAAACGGATCTTATCCCGCAGGAGCTCAGAAGCAGGACGATCGGAGACCCCTTGATCCGTGAGATCCATGTCAGCGCGGTGACAGGAGAGAACATACCTTCTCTGAGGGAGCTGATCGGGCAGACTGCGCGCAGGCGGCAGGACGACGGGGAAAGGCCTCTGGCAGGAGATCTTGTGCATCCTCTTGATCTGGTGATCCTTGTGATTCCGATTGATGAATCCGCTCCGAAAGGAAGGCTGATCCTTCCTCAGCAGCAGGTTCTCCGGGATCTTCTGGATCATGGGGCGCAGGTTCTCTGCGTCCGGGAAAATGAGCTGGAATCCGCCCTGGGAAGTCTGCAGGGCAGATGCTCCCTTGTCATTACAGACAGCCAGGCATTCGGACATGTGTCCAGGGTCGTCCCGGATGAGATTCCGATGACCTCCTTCTCGATCCTGATGGCACGGTACAAGGGAGTCCTTTTGCAGCAGCTGGAGGGTGTTAAGGCGCTTAGGACCATCCGGGACGGCGACCGGATCCTGATCGCGGAGGGCTGTACGCATCACAGGCAGTGCGGAGACATCGGAACGGTAAAGCTGCCCCGGTGGATCCGGGAGTATACCGGAAAGAATCCTGTCATTGAAACCTCGTCCGGCCTTTCCTTCCCGGAAGATCTCACGCCCTACAGGGTGATCATCCACTGCGGCTCCTGCATGCTGAATGAACGCGAGGTTCAGGCCAGGAATGCACAGGCTTTTTCGAAAGGAATCCCGATCACCAATTACGGAATGGTGATTGCCATGGTACATGGGATTCTGGATCGCGCCCTGAGGCCGGTCCCTGAGTGCGGAAATCTGAGAAAACACTGATTCTGTCAGTGTTTCCCCCGGCAGCTTTGTTCTGGATCATGTCAGGAAGGAACTGGAACCATGACATCCAATATGGAACGAATCCGGATTCTCCGGAAAGAGAAAACGCTTGCGCGCGAGGAGATGCGCATCCTCCTGCAGAGCATGACGGAGGAAGAAGAGACATTTCTTTTCCGGCAGGCCTGTGAGGTCTGCTCGCTTTATTACCGGAAGGCTGTTTTTCTGCGCGGACTGATCGAGTTCAGCAGCTATTGCAGGAATGACTGTTACTATTGCGGGCTCAGACGTTCCAACTCCCGGGCGCAGAGATACCGGCTGAGTGCGGAAGAGATCCTTGCCTGCGCCGACCAGGGTTATGAGCTGGGATTCCGCACCATCGTTCTGCAAAGCGGCGAGGATCCTTTTTACCGGGACGACGATCTGTGCCGCCTGGTGGCCGGAATCAAAGACAGACACCCGGACTGTGCTGTCACGCTCTCGGTCGGGGAAAAGACACGGGAAAGCTATCTGCGGTATTTTCAGGCGGGGGCGGACCGTTACCTGCTCAGGCAGGAAACCTCTGATCCGGCGCATTACAGGTATCTGCATCCGCCGGAGCTTTCGATTGAAAACAGGAAGAGGTGCCTTGATGACCTGAAGGAAATCGGATACCAGGTCGGCTGCGGGATCATGGTCGGATCCCCCGGACAGACGCCGGACCATATTCTGGACGATCTGTACTATATGGCTGCGTTTCAGCCTCACATGGTCGGGATCGGTCCGTTTATCCCGCACAGGGATACCCCGTTCGCGAAAGAGAAGAGCGGAACGGTTGCCGATACGCTTCATCTGCTGTCGGTCATCCGCCTGATGCTTCCGATGGTACTGCTCCCCGCAACGACAGCGCTGGGAACGATCGATCCGCGCGGAAGGGAGAAGGGGATCCTCGCGGGAGCCAATGTGGTCATGCCCAATCTGTCTCCGTCCGGCGTACGCGGCAAATACCTGCTCTATGACGGTAAGATCTGTACGGGGGACGAGGCGGCGGAATGCAGGCATTGTATGGAAATGAGAATCGCCGGGATCGGATACGAGGTGAAGGTCAGCCGCGGGGACTGGTGCGGAATGGGAGGAATGCAATGACAGAAGAGAGATTCTATATGCCGGTGAAGGTGATATCCGGCAGGGAAGCAGTCAGAAAACACGCTTCCGGGCTGAAAGGGTTTGGAAAGAAGGCGCTGATCGTGACAGGCCGCCGCAGCGCGAAAGCGTGCGGCGTCTATGACGATATCTGCGCTGCGCTGGAGGAGGCCGGGATCGGGCATGCCTGGTTTCATGAGGTGGAGGAGAATCCTTCTGTAACGACGGTGATGGAAGCCAGGGATCTGGGGCTGAGGGAACAGGCGGACTTTGTGATCGGAGCGGGGGGCGGGTCCGCGATGGATGCCGCAAAAGCGGTCGCTCTGATGATCCGCCATGCAGAAGAAGACAGAGCGTATCTCTATCAACCGGGAACGGACAGCAGCACCGTCCCGGTGGTATGTATCCCGACAACCTGCGGAACCGGATCGGAAGTGACAGCGGTATCCGTGCTGACCAATGACGCTAAGGGAGTAAAGGGATCGATCCCGCATAAGATCTTTCCTGCCCTGTCTTTGATCGACGGAAAGTACCTTCGCTTCGCAGGGAGGAAGGTTCTGTGCAATACCGCATTCGACGCGCTTTCCCATCTGTATGAAAGCTTCCTGAACGCGGACGCCACTCCGCTCAGCCGTATGATTGCCGAAAGCGGGATGAAGGAGTGGAGCCGCTGCCTTTGTGTTCTGAAAGGAGAGAAGGAGGCGGAAGACGGGGACTATGCGGCTATGATGCGCGCCGCGATGCTGGGAGGCATGGCAATCGCGCATACGGGAACCAGCCTTCCGCATGCGCTGAGCTATGCGCTTACCTGCCGCCTGAATGTTCCGCATGGCAATGCGGTCTGCTATTTCATGGCAGGATACCTCAGTGAGGCGGATCCGGAGGAGGTCTCCCATATCCTGAAGCTTTCAGGATTCTCCGGTGTCAGTGATTTCAGCAGAACATACCTTGCCTGCTGCGGGGGTCCGGAGGCTTCTGAAGAGGAGCTGCTTTCCGCGCTGGAACAGAGCTGCCGGGAGGTGATCCCGAATCCCTCAAAACGCGCGAAGGCACCGTTTGCCGTCAGCGATGAACTCCTCCGGAGGATCGCTTTTTCCGGAACCGCTTCCGGGAAGTGGCGCGCCGTTTTGTTTGATCTGGACGGGACCATCAATGATTCCGGTCCCGGAATCATGAATTCGGTCCGTTACGCGCTGAAGAAGATGGGATATCCGGCACCGGAGGATGCGGTTCTGAGGAAATTTGTCGGACCGTCCCTGATGTACTCCTTCCAGACATACTGTCAGATGAGCGAGGAGGAAGCCAGACAGGCGGTCGACGCGTACCGTGAATGCTATCTGGCCGGGGAATGTTATAACCTCCGGGTATATCCCGGCATCCTGAAGCTTTTGTCAGATCTGAAGCAGGCGGGTATCCGGTGCGCGGTTGTCACCTCCAAGCCGCAGCAGACGACGGAAAGAATTCTGGCACATATGGATATCCTTCGATTGTTCGATACGGTTGCAGGCCCGGATCCGGACGATCCCTCCAACCGGAAGAGCGTACTGATCGAAAGAGCGCTGCGGGATCTGGAACTGACCGCGGCGGATGTGATCATGGTGGGGGATTCCAGATACGATATCATCGGGGCAAAGGAAGCCGGATGCGCCTCGGCCGGAGTTTTGTACGGTTACGGAAGCCTTGAGGAGTTAAGGGAAAACGGAGCGGATCATATTGTCGCTGATCCGCAGGCGCTTCGTTCGATTCTGCTGCAGTGAGCCGTTTCAGGGGCTTTTGCATACAACTTATTTGTAGAAATTTAAGTTGTACGGTTTACAAATACGACTTATCTCAATACAATATAAATGTATCAAACAACCCAACGGATCAGAATCGAGGTCAGAAGATGGATAAAGCGAAGTTGTATTTTGTAGTTGGCA
Source organism: uncultured Lachnospiraceae bacterium (assembly GCA_905236545.1). Classification (GTDB taxonomy): domain Bacteria; phylum Bacillota; class Clostridia; order Lachnospirales; family Lachnospiraceae; genus Porcincola. The sequence continues at coordinate 8,729 of CAJOQO010000074.1, read as the reverse complement.
GCCAGGATCTGTATGGTGCGGAATGCCTGAAGCAGGTTGCGGAAGATGCGAAGAGGATGGCGTCCTTCCTTGATGAGAAGATCGGGGACGTGGCCAGTGTGGAGCTTCTCCCGACGGTAGAGACTTCCGAAATCTGCATTGAAGACATGAGAAAGGTGGAAAACGATGATGACTGTGTCGGCGTCATCACCTGGATGCATACCTTCTCCCCCGCAAAGATGTGGATCAAGGGCCTTCAGATTCTCAGAAAGCCCCTTCTTCACCTTCACACACAGGCGAATGAATCTCTTCCGTATGATTCGATCGATATGGACTTCATGAACCTGAACCAGGCAGCCCATGGCGACAGAGAATATGGATTCATCCTTGCCCGCATGGGAATCGCCCATCAGGTTGTGGCAGGATACTATAAGCATGCGGATGTCGTGTCGGATATCCGCAAGTTTGCCGAGGTCGCGAAGGCGATCGCGTTCTCCAGGCAGCTGAAGGTTGCCGCGTTCGGAAATAATATGCGCGAGGTGGCGGTTACGGATGGCGACCGCGTGGAATCCCAGATCTGCTTCGGATGGGAGACCAATTACTATGCACTGGGTGATCTCGTGAAGATCGTCAATTCGGTTACTGAGGAAGAGATCGACCGGAAGATGGCGGAGTATACTTCAAAATATACCATGAAGACAGACCGTGTCGATGCGGTCCGGGAACAGGCAAAATATGAGGTGGCGCTCGACCGGTTCCTGGATGAGAGGGGAATCGGCGCATTTACGGACACCTTCCAGGATCTGTACGGCCTGAAGCAGCTTCCCGGCATCGCCTGCCAGAACCTGATGGGCAAGGGGATCGGATTCGGTCCGGAGGGAGACTACAAGATTGCGGCGTTCTCCGCTGTTCTGATGAAGATGGCTGAAAAGAGAGAAGGAAGCACAGGCTTCATCGAGGACTATACCTATGATCTGACCGAGGGAAATGAGCTGGAGCTTGCGGCCCATATGCTGGAGGTTCCTGTTTCCTTTGCGTCGACCAAACCTGTGATCGATGTGATCCCGCTCGGGATCGGCAATAAGGAAGATCCTGCCAGACTGATCTTTGACGGAGTCACCGGCGACGCGATCCAGGTGACAATGGTCGATATGGGAGATCATTTCCGGATTATCTGCGCGGATATTGAGCTTGTGAAGCAGCCGAAGGAGATGCCGAAGCTCCCGGTCGCGCGGATCATGTACCGCCATAAGCCAAACTTCAGGATCGGAACCGCTGCATGGTGCTATGCAGGCGGCGCACATCATTCTGTTGTCTCCACAGCACTCACGAAGGAAGACATCGCGAACTTTGCCCGTTTCACCGGCACCGAGCTGATCATCATAGATGAGAATACAACGGAAGCGGATCTTCTGAAGTTCTGCGGAAGGTAAGGAGCGGTTTCACCGCTTGTCCGCCCCGTGGAACCGCTCAGCTCAGTCAGATAGGCAAGCTTATCTGACTGGATCATGAGCAATTCCACGGGGTGCTGAATCATTACAAAATGTGTTTGTTCAGAGAGGAGGGATGCAGATGAGCATCAGGATCGGTATCCTTGGTTACGGAAACCTCGGAAAAGGCGTAGAGAAGGCAGTCATCGCAAACGCGGACCAGGAACTGGCGGGTATCTTTACACGCAGGAATCCTGCTGAGGTGAAGACAGCTTCGGGAGCCGGGAAGGTTTTCCATGCGGACGATCTTCTGAAGATGAAAGACAGGATCGATGTACTTGTAATCTGCGGCGGAAGCGCAACCGATCTTCCGAAGCAGACTCCGGTGTACGCTGCCTCATTTAATGTTGTGGACAGCTTTGATACGCATGCAAAGATACCGGAGCATTACAGGGCTGTCGACGAAGCGGCCTGCGCGGCGGGAAAGGTTGGAATCATATCCTGCGGCTGGGATCCGGGGCTGTTCTCTCTGAGCAGACTTTACGCACACTCGGTTCTGCCGGACGGAAAAGACTATACCTTCTGGGGCAGAGGAGTTTCCCAGGGACACTCTGACGCGATCCGCCGGATCGCGGGAGTGAAGGATGCGCGCCAGTATACGGTACCCGTCCCGGAGGCGCTCGAAAAGGTGCGCGCCGGCCTCAATCCGGAGCTGACGACGCGCCAGAAGCATACCCGTGAGTGCTGGGTTGTCGCGGAGGAAGGGGCTGATCTTTCCAGAATCGAGAGAGAGATCAAGGAGATGCCCGACTATTTCTCAGATTATGATACGACTGTCAGCTTTATTTCCGAAGAGGAGATGAAGGCAAAACACAGTGAGCTGCCGCATGGAGGTTCCGTGATCTACTCCGGACAGACCGGAGAGAGGAAGCATGTAATCGAATTCAGCCTGAAGCTGGATTCGAATCCGGAATTCACAGGAAGCGTGCTGGCGGCGGTCGCAAGGGCGGCCTGGCGCATGAACCGGGAAGGACAGCGCGGAGCAAAAACCATGTTTGACATCGCGCCGAAGTACCTGAGCCCGCAGACAGATGAATGGCTGCGCGCGCATATGCTGTGAAATGAAATGGTGCGGCCTGTAACCACGGAACCGTTATCAGAGGAAGGCTGTCATTCACATGGCTGTGTGAATGACAGTTTTGTGTTATACTGGCTGACGGAAATATTTCCTTAACGGCAGGCCATTTCGTTCGTGAGAAGATGGAGTATATAGAATATACAATCAGGCTTTCGGGGATATAACCTTCAGCAGGACAAAGGATCAGGAGACAGGAATGGAACAATCTGAAATGAGGAGGATTCTCGAGCAGGTCCGGGACGGGGCGCTCGGACTTGATGACGCGATGCTCAGAATCAGGGAGGCTCCGTACACGGAGATCGGATACGCGTCGATCGATAACCACAGACAGATCCGTCAGGGGTTTGCGGAGGTGATCTATGGAGCGGGAAAGACGAAGGAGCAGATCCTTGGAATCACGCTGAAGATGGCTGAGAACGGCGTGAAGACGATTCTTATTACAAGAATGGCGCCGGAAAAAGCTGCCTGGGTGAGGGATCTGCTGATCAAAAAGGCCGGACTTACCTGCTACTACGATCCTGTTCCTCAGACTGCGATTGTCGGGGAGATGCCGGAGCCGTCAGGAAGGGGAAGCATCGTTGTCGCATCCGGCGGAACGAGTGACATGGCGGTCAGCGAAGAGGCGGCCCTGACCGCCGAAGCGCTCGGAAACCATGTGATCCGGCTGGTGGATGTCGGCGTTTCCGGCCTGCACAGACTGCTTTCCCATCTGGACGAGATTATGAGCGCCAGAGTGATCATCGCTGTGGCGGGAATGGAAGGAGCGCTGGCCAGCGTGATCGCGGGACTGGCAGACTGTCCGGTCATCGCGGTTCCCACTTCGGTCGGATACGGCGCAAACTTTGGAGGCCTGAGCGCGCTCCTGTCCATGCTGAACTCCTGTGCAAGCGGGGTATCGGTAGTCAATATAGACAATGGATTCGGCGCAGGCTACCAGGCAGCGCTGATTAACAGGGCGGTATAATCCGTTTCAGGAGAACCCGTTTCATTCCATCAGGATTCTGTTCATGAGACGCAGGAGCGGCGGGACGGAATTCTGTTCTGAATCAGAAGATCGATGAAGGCAGGATCCGGAAAGATGAATGTATCCAATTCAAAAGCATTTCGGGAAGGGATAAAAGACGGAATCCCCATCGGGATCGGCTATTTCGCGGTGGCGTTCGCACTCGGCGTAGCTGCAAGGGATGCAGGCCTGAGCCCCGCACAGGGCTTTGCGGCAAGCATTCTGTGCCTTGCCTCCGCCGGGGAATATGCCGGGTTTACGGTGATCGCCGCGTCCGCGCCGATGGTTGAGATGGTGCTGATCACCCTGATCATCAATGCACGCTATCTGCTGATGAGTACGGCGATCAGCCAGAAGCTTTCTCCCGGGATCCATCCGCTGCACCGGCTCGGCGTCGCGTATTTTATCACCGACGAAATCTTTGCGGTAGAGGTCAGACAGAAGGGAGATCTGAATCCCTTCTACACCTATGGAGCCGGCGCCGTGGCGGCGCCGCTGTGGGCAGCCGGAACCGCACTGGGGATCCTGGTCGGCAACCTGATGCCGGCACGGCTTGTCAGCGCGCTGAGCGTGGCATTGTTCGGAATGTTCCTTGCGGTGATCATCCCTCCTGCCAGGAAGGACAAAGTCATCCTTGGACTGGTAACGGTAAGCTTCGCTGCCAGCTATGCCTTCTCCAGGCTGCCATACCTGAAGGATCTGTCATCCGGCAACCGGATCATCCTCCTCACCATCGGCCTGGCTGCGGCGGCAGCGATCCTGTTCCCGCATCCATCAGACGAAGAGACACCATCTGCATCCGCCGGAGATTCCCTATGAGCAAACAGATCAATCTATATATCCTGGTCATGTTCGCGGTAACCTACCTGATCCGGGCGCTTCCGGTCACGCTGATCCGCAGAAAGATCCGTTCCGGATTCCTTCGGTCATTCCTGTACTATGTTCCATTTGTGACACTGGCGGTGATGACCTTCCCGGCGATCATAGAATCCACACAGACACCGGTCTCCGGGATCCTGGCACTGGCCGCCGGCATCCTTGCCGCATGGTTCGGAAGGAGCCTGTTCCAGGTCGCCAGCCTTTGCTGCGTCGTAGTGCTTGTGACAGAATTCTTCCTGTAGATCCATTGCTCAGGATCTGTACCGAATCAACATCGTCATTTGACTGAGTCATTCCGGTACAGCTCCTTATGGAGACTCAAACCATGGTAAAACTATTTCTCGTCGAAGATGAAATCGTGATGCGCGACGGCATCAAAAGCCAGATCAACTGGGAAAAAGAAGACATCGAATTCGTCGGAGAAGCAAGCGACGGAGAACTCGCATGGCCCATGATCCTGGAAACAAAACCGGACATCCTTCTGACAGATATCAAGATGCCGTTCATGGACGGACTCGAACTCTCGGCTCTGGTCAGGAAAGAACTTCCTGACACATCCATCATCATTCTGTCGGGATACGATGAATTCGTCTATGCGCAGCGCGCGGTCTCTCTGGGCGTGACAGACTATCTCCTGAAACCTCTGCCGCCGGGAAAACTGCTGGAATGCATCCGGAGGGTCCAGGACAAGATCGAGCGGGAGAGGACCCAGTCGGAAAGCATGTGGAGCGACGAGCTGGCAAGAGAACAGAAGGATGCGGAAAAAAACCTGCTGTTCCGGACGCTTGTCACAAATGACCGGCCCATGGATGAGATCCTCGCAATGTCCGAGCATCTCGGTCTCCATATTTTTGCGCGTTACTATGCCATGATGCTGATGACAGTCCGGGGAAAGGACAGTGCGATGCCCGGCGAGGAGCTCAGGCGGGATATCGCCTCGATTCCGGAGCAGATTCCGGGATGGATCTTTTTTGACAGGAACGAAAACGGTTTTGCCATGATCGGGATCGCGAATGCTCCGGAGGAACTCGAAGCGTCGCAGAAGGAACTGATCAGCCGCCTGAAAGAGCTGGCAGAAAAAGAACCGGACCACTCCTGGTTCATCGGGGCGGGCGAGACGGTCAACCGGATCAGCGACATCTCAAAAGCATATTATTCCGCGAACAAAGCGCTGTCCTACCGGTTTCTGACCGGCATGAACCAGGTGGTTTATGCCTTTCCGGACGGAACGGTTTCCGCCGTGCCCTCTGAAAAAAGCAGGCCGTCAGAGATTTCGGACGGACCGGATGAAAAGACAGACCGGCTCGATATCAGCGGTGCGGTCTCGAATGACCATTCAAGAAGGATGCTGGAGCAGTTCCTCGGCACTGGCACGCTGGAGGAAGCAGAGCCCTTTCTGGAGGGAGTCTTCCGCTCGATCGGGGAAAACAATCTGAGTTCAAGCCTTTTCCTGAACTATCTTGCCATGGACATGTACTTTACGATGGTCCGTTTCCTGAGACAGCTGGGGCGAAGGGTGGATGAAATCGACGAAAAATGCGGTGACATCAACGCTGTTCTGAAGAACAGGGTCACGGTAGAGGAGATCCGGCGCTATCTGTCCGATTATCTGCGGGAGCTGATCACCCTGCGGGACCAGAATACGGAAAAACGATACGGGAGAATCCTCAGGGAAGCCGTTTCCTATATCGATGAAAACTATGATCGGGACGATATCTCCCTGAACAAGGTCGCGGAGACCGTCGGGATGAGCCCGAATCATTTCTCCTCCATTTTTTCCCAGGAGATGGGGATGACTTTCATCGAGTATCTGATCAGCAGACGCATGCAGAAGGCAAAGGAGCTGCTTCGGACAACACAGATGAGAAGCTCCGAGATCGCTTACCGGGTCGGATACAGAGATCCCCATTATTTCAGTTCCACCTTTAAGAAGATGCAGGGAATCACACCGAGAGAATACCGTATGTCCTGTCAGGAGCAGGCATAAGCTTATGTTGAGAAGCGCATTTCAGAAGATCACCCGGGTCATCGAGAATATGAACCTGACGACCAAGCTCGCCATCATGGCAGGCGTTCTGCTGGTTCCTTTTCTCTTCCTGTCCGTCTTTCTTCTGCTCATGCTCGGGAGCGTCGGGGATTCCTATGATCTGATCGTACAGAATGTGACGAGGGCCAATGTCTACAATCTGCATTTCAAGGAAGACATGGATTCGGTCATGTATCAGATGATCGCCCGGTCCCTCGGGAAAAACGAGGTCGGATCGGTCGTCAGCATGACGAATCCGGGTACCATGATCGACCAGGCAGAGGCCAGCTTCACCATGCTGGAGGAAAGCTCCTCCTCCCCCGGGGCGGCGCAGGCGGCCTCGAGACTGTGCAAGCTTCTTCAGACACTGCGCAGGCACGTGGATGAGATCGACGGCACGGTCAAGCAGACCGGGAGCTACGAGGACAATATGGAGCGGCTGGAAACCGACATCCGCATCATCACGGATCTGATCCAGGAGCGGATCACGGAATATATCTCTTACGAGACGCAGAGCATGGGGGAGATCCGTGAAAAAACCGTGGCGGAGAGAGAGAAGCTGGTCAGGATCGCCGTGGTGCTGTTCATCGTGGTTATGGCCATCGCGGGGGTATTTGCCATCCTGATCACGCGCAGCATCACCCGCCCCGTGCGGAAACTGTGCGATGCCGCGGAAGAGATCGGGCGGGGGCATTTTGATACAAGGATCGACATCGCCTCGCGCAATGAGCTTGCGATCATGGGGGAAAGCTTCAACCGGATGGCACAGCAGATTACGGTACTGATCGGGGATATCAAGGAGGAACAGGTCTATAACCGGAATATGGAGCAGAGGCTCCTTCAGGCGCAGATCAATCCCCATTTCCTGTACAATACGCTCGACAATATCCTCTGGCTGTCGGAGGCGGGGCGCAAGGAGGATGTGCAGGCGCTCGTCATGTCCCTTTCCCAGTTTTTCCGCACAACCCTTTCCGGCGGCAGAGACATTATCCCCCTCAGAGAAGAGATTTCCCACGTGGAAGCTTACCTGCAGATTCAGAAATTCCGCTACAGGGACATCCTTTCTTACGGGATCGAGGTTCCGGAGGATGTGATGGAGGTTCCGATTATCAAGATGACGCTGCAGCCTCTCGTGGAAAATGCGCTGTATCACGGAATCAAAAACAAGAGGGGAATGGGCATGCTCAGGATCCGGGCCCTGCGGCAGGAGGAATCCGTATTGATCCAGGTATCGGACAACGGGATCGGGATGAAGGAAGAGGATCTGGAAGCGGTGCGGGACCTGATCAGCGGGAAGGCGCAGCCGGGGCCGGACAATACCGGCTTTGGGATCGCCAACGCCGCCGAGCGGCTTCGTCTGAACTTCGGGGAGTCTGCTTCCATAAAGATCGACAGCACCTACGGGGAAGGAACCTGCGTGACCGTAACGATTCCCGGATGAGGGGAGATCCCGCCGGGTATAAAAAACGGATCTATAAAAAAGTCGACTTTATTCGTAAAAAAGTCGACTTTTTTGCATTTTACCCAAAACAACGGAGATTCACAGGAAAGCATTGGTGAAAATATTGAACTCTTTTCCGAAATAGTTTCATTGAGTAAAGCGAAATGCCGGAATAGAATGAATCCAACCTACAATTGGAGTGGCGGAACGTACCGCCGGAAAAGGAGGATTCTTTATGAAGATGAAATTGGTTGCTGGACTTACGGTTTCTCTGGTTGCCGGTCTGTATGTCGGCGCGATGAGCGCTTCTGCAGATGAGCTGATCAACATCGGATTCGCGCAGGTTGGACATGAGTCAGACTGGAGAACAGCTTCCACGAAGTCCTGCCAGGATGTATTCAGCGAGGAGAACGGATACAACCTCAGCTTCGTTGACTGCGACAACGATGAGGCGGCTCAGAAGGAAGCGGTCCGCTCCTTTATCGAGCAGGAAGTTGACTACATCATCATCGACCCGATCATCGCTACCGGATGGGACACCGTCCTTACCGAGTGCGAAGATGCCGGCATCCCGGTTATCGTAATCGACCGTACGATCGATGATTCCGACAAGTATGTAACATGGGTCGGCTCCAACTTCAAGACCGAGGGTCTTGCGGCCGGTGAATGGCTGAAGGCTTACGCTGACAAGAAGGGCATCGATGAGATCAATGCGCTGGTGATCTCCGGTTCCACCGGATCTTCCGCACAGATCGGACGTTCCGAAGGCTTCCAGGAAGTCGCTGACAGAGAAGGATGGACGATCCTTGACGAGCAGACCGGTGACTTCACCG